>NZ_JBDKSX010000024.1:0-4416 GCF_039680435.1 Mizugakiibacter sp.
ACCTCGCGGCGTAAGACGGGCATGTTTATGCAGGTTCATCCGGGGCTCCTGTGGGTGCTGAATGGGTCGCACCGCCAGAATCCCGGGTTCGCCCCGGGTGAACAACCTACTGAGAGATCACAGCTAGAGGCGTGTGCCCATGAGCTATACATTGCCATGGAGGCCGTAGTCGAAGATGCCGGACAAGGTGGCGCGAACTTCGCAGCAGATAAGGCGTTTGGCCGAGCTATGCGAGAGACAGTCCACGGGTCGGCATCCTCTAAGACTAATCCCCTTAGTCTTCGCATTGCCGCTACGGTAGCGGCTCTCGAGGCTGAGCTCAAAAGTCATTTAGGGCGCGGCTAACAATTTGTGTATGCCCCCCTGCAAGTGACCACGTGAGGTACGGGCGACCAAGCGCATCGATTGCAGTCGTGTATGCGGCCCTGGGGGTGCGCCGCGAAGGCTCGGGCCAGGATGCCGGCCCGCCCGCCTGCATGCGCGCGGGCGTTCGCAGGCCCGCGGCTGGCGCCGTTCGAAGACCCTGTTCAGCCACCGGAGCGAAGCCACGCGTTCGATCGGCCACGCGCGGCCAGGGGTGTTGCCGGCGCGCCGAATAGCGGTGTCGGGTTGGCGCGGCGGAAGCCGCTGTGCGGATTCCGCCCTACGTTTTTTTGTAGGAGCGGCCGTGGCCGCGACCTGTGGCGCCCGGGTCGCGGCCACGGCCGCTCCTGCGGGGTCAGGCCGCCGGCTCGTCGCCGCCCGCGGCGCGCGGCTTGACCAGGAAGCGCGCGGCCAGCACGCCGACTTCGTAGAGCAGGCACATCGGCACGGCCAGCAGGGTTTGCGAGAGCACGTCGGGCGGGGTGAGGATCGCCGCCACCACGAAGCAGCCGACGATCACGTAGCCGCGGCTTTTCACCAGTTGCTCGGGCGTCAGCAGGCCCGCGGCGACCAGGATCACCACCGCCACCGGCACCTCGAAGCACAGGCCGAAGGCGAGGAAGATCACCAGCACGAAGTCGAGGTAGTGGCTGATGTCGGTCATCATCGCCACGCCCTGCGGCGTGATGCTGGTGAGGAAGCGGAACACCATCGGCAGCACGAGGAAATAGGCGAACGCGCAGCCGAGGTAGAACAGCGCCACCGCCGAGGCCAGCAGCGGCCGCGCCAGGCGCTTCTCGTGGCGGTACAGACCGGGGCTGACGAACGCCCAGAGCTGGTACAGCACCACCGGCATGGCCAGGAACAGCGCGGCGAAGAACGCCAGCTTCAGCGGCGTGAAGAACGGGCTGGCCACTTCGATCGCGACCAGGTGCGCGCCTTCCGGCAGGCGCTCGACCAACGGCCGCGCCAGTTGCGCATACAGCCGGTTGGCGAACGGGATCAGTGCCAGCAGCACCAGCAGCACCGCGGCGATCGCCTTCAGCAGGCGCGAGCGCAGCTCGAGCAGGTGGCTGAGGAAGCCGAGCTCCTCGTCAGGTTGCGGATCGCGGCGGCTCATCGGTCGACGGCTTCTCGGTCGGCGCCGCGTCGGCGGGCGGCGCGGCCGCGGTCTCCGCGGTCTTGCGGATGGAGTGTTCGGCCTCGTCGAGGCCGCGGCGCAGGTCGGCCGCGGCGGCCTGGGTCTGCGTCGCCGCGTCGCGCGCCTGCTTCTTCAGCTCTTCCAGTTCCAGCTCGCGCTCGACCTCGGCCTGCACGTTGGCCCAACCTTGGCGCGCGCGGCGCAGCAACGCGCCCAGCGTGCGCGCGGTGCCGGGCAGGCGCTCGGGGCCGAGCACCACCAGCGCCACCACCGCGATCAGCAGCAGCTCGCCGAAGCCGACGTCGAACATGGCTCAGTCGGCGCGGTCGCGCGACTCGCTCTTGCCGGCCGGCGCGGACGCCTGCGCCGGCGGATCGGCGCGCAGCTGCTCGGGCTTGTCGGCCTTCTCGGCCTTCTCGCCCTCGGCGCCTTCGTTCAGGCCCTTCTTGAAGTCGCGCACCGCGGCGCCGAGGTCGGAGCCGATGTTGCGCAGCCGCTTGGTGCCGAAGATCACCAGCACGATGACCAGCACCAGCAGCCAGTGCCAGATGCTCATACCACCCATACGTCACCTCGTGAAAACGCTCAACCTTCGTTCGCCGGCCGAGGCTGCTCCGAAGGGCGGGAGAGGATACGCCCGAGCAGGAACGAACGCACCGCCGCACTTCCGATCCCGGCGTCATGCCCGCGCAAGCGGGCATCCAAAGCGCCGTTTCCAATGGATACCCGCTTGCGCGGGCATGACGTCCGCAGGGTCGGACAACCTTCCCGGACCGCTGCGCAACGGTCCCGAACGCTCACCCCCGGCCCTCTCGAGGCGGGAGGGAGAGCCTCACTGCGCAGTGTACTCCTCCAGCCTGTCGCGGAAGTCGACCACCGGGCCCGGCACGCCGCTGACGCCGCCCTCGAAGATGCGGCGCGCGGTCACGCCCTGGCCGTACACGGCCTGGTTGGCATCGTTGTCGATGCGCAGCGCGGCGCCGTCCAGGGCGACGCCGGCGAACAGGCCGCGCGAGCGCGAGTAGGAATAGATCTCGGCGTGCATCGCCGCGTCGGTGGAGGCGTTGGCGTAGCGGCCGACCGGGCCGGCCGCGGCCTGCGCGTCGGCGCCGAGGGTGAACTTGCCGTTGACGATGCCGTCCACGCCGCGCTGGGTGCGGAACACCAGCACGATGTCGGTCGAGGACACGCCGGCCTGGAAGCCGACGCTGCCGCCGGTGACCGAGACGAAGCTCGGATTCGACCAGGTGCCGTCGGGCGCCTTCACCGAAATCAGGCCCTCGCCGTGGCGGCCGCCGAAGATGAAGCCGGCCTTGACCACGTCGGGGATCACCGCGATCGCCCGGGCGTTCTTCAGCAGGTCCAGCGGCACCGCCTTGTCCGGCGCCTGCTGCATGGTCTCGTTGAGCACGCGCAGCGCGTTCTGCGCGCGCTCCAGCGCCTGCGTGCGCGTATCGGCGGCGTGCGCGGCGAGCGCGGGCGCAAGCGCCAGCAGGGCGAGCGTGGACAGTCGGCGCGACAGGCTGTTCATCGGGTTTTCTCCAGCAGGGGATGCGGCAAGGCTAGGCATGATGGCACCAACGCCACCTTAACGGACGCGCGGCCTTCGCGGCGCGCTGTGGCAGACTTCGCCGCGTCGCCGGAGTTCCCCGCCATGCCCGCATCGCCCCGCTACGTCGGCCTCGCCGGCCATCGCCACGACCGCCCGCCCGAGGCCGCGGTGCTGCTGGTCAACCTCGGCACGCCGGAGGCGCCGACGGCGGCCGCGCTGCGTCCCTTCCTCGCCGAATTCCTGTCCGATCCGCGCGTGATCGAATACCCGCGCTGGCTGTGGCGGGCGATCCTGCACGGCGTGATCCTGCGCGTGCGGCCGCGCCGCTCGGCGCACGCCTACGCGCGCATCTGGACGCCGGCAGGTTCGCCGCTGCGCACCGGCAGCGAGGCGCTGGCGAAGGCGCTGGGCGCGGAGCTGGCGCAGCGCCGGCCGGGGCCGCTGAAGGTGGCGCTGGCGATGCGCTACGGCGCGCCGTCGGTGCGCGACACGGTGATCCGCCTGCAGCAGGAAGGCGTGCGCCGGCTGCTGGTGCTGCCGCTGTATCCGCAGTACTCGGCGACCTCCACCGGCTCGGTGCTGGACGCCGTCGCCGACACGATCAAGGCGCTGCGCTGGCCGCCGGAGCTGCGCATCGTCAACGACTACCACGACCTGCCCGGCTACATCGCCGCGCTGGCCGCCAGCGTCGAGGCGCACTGGGCGCTGCACGGCCGCGGCGAACGCCTGCTGCTCAGCTTCCACGGCATCCCGCAGCGCTACGTGCGCGCCGGCGACCCGTACTACTGCCAGTGCCAGGCGACCGCGCGCCTGCTGGCGGAGAAGCTCGGCGTGCTGCGCGAGCAGGTGCTGGTCAGCTTCCAGTCGCGCGTCGGCCGCGAGCGCTGGCTGCAGCCGTACACCGACGCCACCGTCAAGGCACTGCCCGGCGAGGGCGTGAAGTCGCTCGACGTGCTCTGCCCCGGCTTCGCGGTGGACTGCCTGGAAACGCTGGAAGAGATCGCCATGCAGAACCGCGCGTGGTTCCTCACCGCCGGCGGCGAGCGCTTCCACTACATCCCCGCGCTGAACGACACGCCGCCGCACGTGCGCGCGCTGGCCGAGCTCGCGCTGGCGCACATGCAGGGCTGGCCGGAAGCCGCGCCCGGCTACGACCGCGCCGCCGCCGCCGCGCGCCAGATCGAGGCCAAGCGCCGCGCGGAGGCGCTGGGCGATGACCTCGGCTGAGCTGGAACTGGCGCTGCCGGCGACCACGCTGGCCGCGCGCGCCTGGGGCGACGCCGGCGCGCCGCCGCTGCTGGCGCTGCACGGCTGGCTGGACAACGCCGCCAGCTTCGACGCGCTGGCGCCGCGCCTCGCC
>NZ_JBDKSX010000025.1:0-74337 GCF_039680435.1 Mizugakiibacter sp.
GGCCGCCCTCCTGGCGGCCCCCGAGGCTCGGGCGTGGTGGGCCAGTCCGGAGCAATTGCGCACGTGTCGCCCGGCCGCGCAGACAACATGCCGCGCAGCCTTTGGGTCGGGGATTGCGAATCCCCGCCGCCGCGACCCGTTAGAATCCCGCGATCCCTGCGCCCGACACCCCCATGCCCAAGCCCTCCGTCCCCGTTCCCGTACTGACCATCGACGGCCCCTCCGGCTCCGGCAAGGGCACGATCAGCCGGCGGGTGGCCGAGCATCTTGGCTGGCACATGCTGGATTCGGGGGCGCTGTATCGGGCGGTCGGCTATGCGGCGGGCATGGAAGGGCTGGACCTTTCGGATGCCGAGGCGGTGACCCGCTGCGCGGAGACCACCCGGATCGGCTTCCGCACCGCGCCGGACGGCGGCGAGACCCGGGTGATCGTCAACGGGCTGGACGCCACCGACGAACTGCGCACCGAAACCTGTGGCGCGGCGGCTTCGGCTATCGCCGCCATTCCCAGCGTGCGCCAGGCCCTGCTGGACAAGCAGCGCGCCTTCCGCAAGGCGCCCGGGCTGGTCGCCGACGGCCGTGACATGGGCACGGTGATCTTCCCGGACGCGGCCCACAAGGTGTTTTTGACCGCCAGCGCCGAGGAACGGGCGAAAAGGCGCTATAAGCAGTTGAAGGAAAAGGGTCTCGACGTTACACTTGGCACCCTTTTACGAGAGATCGAGGCCCGGGACGCGCGCGACGCGTCGCGTCCGGTGGCCCCGCTGAAGCCGGCCGCGGACGCCGTGCGGGTGGATACCACCGGCATGCCGATCGAGGCGGTCGTCGCAAAGGTTCTGGCGCTGGTCGTTCCCGCGTAGGGAGCGGGCGCCTGGGTCCCGTGCCGAAGGGCGCGGGTGACGTGGCAACCGGTGCGGATCTCGCACCCACAACCGGTGGGCCGGCTGGTTCGGGCGTCGACGCGGCATGCGCGCGCGCGGACACGGCCTTTTCTCATTCTGGAACTCACATGACCGAAAGTTTCGCTGAACTGTTTGAACAGAGCCAGTCGATCGCCAAGCTCAGGCCCGGCTCCATCGTCTCCGGCATCGTCGTCGAGATCCGCTCCGACGTCGTCGTCATCAACGCCGGCCTGAAGAGCGAAGGCATCGTTCCGATCGAGCAGTTCCGCGACGAAGGCGGCGAGCTCGAGGTGCAGGTCGGCGACGAGGTCAAGGTCGCCCTCGACGCGCTCGAGGACGGTTTCGGCGAAACCAAGCTGTCGCGCGAGAAGGCCAAGCGCGCGATGGTGTGGGACGTGCTCGAGGAAGCGTTCGAGAAGAGCGAGACCGTCAGCGGCAAGATCTCCGGCAAGGTCAAGGGCGGCTTCACCGTCGACATCAAGGACGTGCGCGCCTTCCTGCCCGGTTCGCTGGTCGACGTGCGCCCGGTGCGCGATCCGGTTTACCTCGAGGGCAAGGACCTCGAGTTCAAGATCATCAAGCTCGACCGCAAGCGCAACAACGTGGTGGTCAGCCGCCGCGCGGTGGTCGAGAGCGAGTTCTCCGAGGAGCGCGAGAAGCTGCTCGAGCGCCTCAAGGAAGGCGCGGTCATCAAGGGCGTGGTCAAGAACCTCACCGATTACGGCGCGTTCGTGGACCTCGGCGGCATCGACGGCCTGCTGCACATCACCGACATGGCGTGGAAGCGCGTGCGCCATCCGTCCGAAGTCGTCAACGTCGGCGACGAGCTGGACGTGCGCGTGCTGAAGTTCGACCGCGAGCGCAATCGCGTCTCGCTGGGCCTGAAGCAGCTCGGCGACGACCCGTGGGTCAACATCGCCCGCCGCTACCCGGTCAATACCCGCATGTTCGGCAAGGTCAGCAACGTCACCGACTACGGCTGCTTCGTCGAGATCGAGCCGGGCGTGGAAGGCCTGGTGCACGTCTCCGAGATGGACTGGACCAACAAGAACGTCAACCCGGCCAAGGTCGTGCAGGTCGGCGACGAGGTCGAGGTGATGGTGCTCGACGTCGACGAGGAGCGCCGCCGCATCTCGCTCGGCATCAAGCAGACCCGCTCCAACCCGTGGGAAGCGTTCGCCGCCATGCACAAGAAGGGCGACCGCGTCTCCGGCAGCATCAAGTCGATCACCGACTTCGGCATCTTCGTCGGCCTGGACGGCGGCATCGACGGCCTGGTGCACCTCAGCGACATCTCCTGGCAGACCACCGGCGAGGACCTGGTCCGCAACTTCAAGAAGGGCGACGAGGTCGAGGCCGTAGTGCTGGCGGTCGATCCCGAGCGCGAGCGCATCAGCCTCGGCATCAAGCAGCTCGAGCAGGATCCGTTCGGCCAGTTCATGGCCGGCCATCCGCGCGGCACCGTGCTCACCGGCACCGTCAAGGAAGTCGATCCGCGCGGTGCGGTGATCGACCTCGGCGAGGGCATCGAGGGCTACCTGCGCGCCAACGACATCGCCAAGCAGCGCATCGAGGACGCCACCCAGCACCTCAAGGTCGGCGACACCGTCGAGGCCAAGTTCGTGGGCATGGACCGCAAGGGCCGCATGCTCCAGCTGTCGATCCGCGCCAAGGACGAGGAAGAACTGCAGCAGGTGCTCGAGGAATACCAGAGCGCTTCGGGCGGCACCACCAAGCTCGGTGCCCTGCTGAAGGAACAGATGAACAAGACGGACTGAGCGTGAAAGGCGGGGCGGCGGTCTTCGCCGCCCGCGCCGTTTGAGCTTGCAGACCCCGACGGGATCACGGGAGCCATGACCAAGTCCGAGCTGATCGAGGCGCTGGCCAAGCGCCAGACCCACCTTGCGTTCGGCGACGTCGAGCTGGCGGTGAAGAGCCTGCTCGAGCAGATGAGCCACGCACTGTCGTCCGGCGAGCGCATCGAGGTGCGTGGCTTCGGCAGCTTTTCGCTGCATTTCCGGCCGCCGCGCATGGGCCGCAACCCGAAAACCGGCGCCACCGTCGCGCTCCCCGGCAAGTACGTGCCGCACTTCAAGCCGGGCAAGGAAATGCGCGAACGGGTCAACCATCTGGCGGCCGAACCGGTTGCCTGAATTCTCCCCGACGCCGCGCGCCGCGCGCCTGTGCGTGCCGCGCACGATCGGGTAAAGTCGAGGCATTGAGGGATCATCAATGCGCCTCGCCATCGTCCTCGTATTCCTGCTGTTCGCCGTGCTCGGCGCAGCGTTCGGTGCCGTCAACGCGGACAGCGTCGGCTATGACTTCCTGATCGGCCGCGCCGACCTGCCGAAGGGCGCCGCGCTGCTGGCCGCGCTGCTGCTCGGCTGGCTGCTCGGCGGCGTGCTGGCCTGGGCGGGGCTGACCGTGCGGCATCGGCGCCGGGTGCGCGATCTCGCGCGCACGCCGGCCGAGGCCGCCGGCGCGCCCGACGCTCGCGCATGACGCTCGCCTATGTGCTGCTGTGCCTGCTGCTGCCGGTGGCGGCGTGGTCGGGCTGGCTGATCGGGCGGCGCAGCCTGGCGCGCAGCTCCGGCGCGCGCGCCAGCGAGCTCTCGTCCAGCTACTTCCGCGGCCTCAACTACCTGCTCAACGAGCAGCAGGACAAGGCCATCGAAGTATTCCTGCAACTGGCCGAATTCAACCGCGATACCGTCGAGACGCACCTCGCGCTGGGCAACCTGTTCCGCCGCCGCGGCGAGGTCGAGCGCGCGATCCGCGTCCACCAGCACCTGATCGCGCGCCCCAACCTCAGTGACCGCGAGAAGACCGTCGCACTGTTGGAACTGGGCGAGGACTACATGCGTGCCGGCCTGCTCGACCGCGCCGAGACGCTGTTCTCGGACCTGGTCGCGATGAACGCGCACGCGCCATCGGCGCTGAAGCACCTGATCGGCATCTACCAGCACGAGCGCGACTGGCACAAGGCGATCGACCACGCGCGTCGCCTCGAGCAGATGTCCGGCGAATCGCAGGCCGCCGTGATCGCGCAGTTCTATTGCGAGCTGGCCGAGCAGTCGCGCACGCACGGCGCGCGCGCGGAGGCGCACGCCTATCTCGACCAGGCGTTTGCCAGCCAGGCCGACTGCGTGCGCGCGCACATGATCAACGGCCAACTGCTCGCCGGCGAGGGCGACCACGACGGCGCGATCGAAGCGTTCGAGCGCGCCGCGCGCTGCGACGTGGAATTCGTGCCCGAGATCCTGCCGCCGCTGCTGGACTGCTATGCGCGCGCGCAGCACATGGCGCGCGCCGAGAATTTCCTCACCGAAATCCTCGAACACTACCAGGGCATCTCGCCGGTGCTGGCGCTGGCCCGCCTGTACGCCGGCCGCGAAGGCGAGCGCGTGGCGGTCGACTTCCTGACCCACCAGTTGCGCCAGCGTCCGTCGGTGCGCGGCCTGATGGCGCTGATCGACGCCACCCTCGACAAGGCCACCGGCGAGGCGCGCGAAAATTTCCTGATCCTGCGCGACCTGACCCGCAAGCTGCTGGAAGGGCAGGCGATGTACCGCTGCAGCAAGTGCGGTTTCGGCGCCAAGGCGCACCACTGGCAATGTCCGAGCTGCAAGAGCTGGGGCACGGTGCGGCCGATCCATGGCGTCGCCAACGAGTAGCGCGGTGGCGCCCGTGCAGCAAGCCGCGGCGATCCTGCTGGCGTGCACCGCCGCCTTCGGCGTGTCCGCGCTGCTGGTGCGGGCTTCGATCGCCTATGCGCACCGGCGCGGCATGCTCGACCATCCGGGGCGGCGCCGTTCGCACGCGCAGCCGACGCCGCGCGGCGGCGGGCTCGGCCTGGTCGTCGGCCTGCTGCTGGGCGCGCTGCCCGCGTTGCGGTGCCTGCCGGGCAGCGTGCCGCCCGCGAGCGTGGCCGCGCTGGCCGCCGCCGTGCTGATGGTCGCCGCGATCGGTTGGCGGGACGACCATCGTCCGCTGGCCGTACTGCCGCGCTTGGCCGTGCACGCTTTCGCCGCGCTGATGGCGGCCGCGGCCGTGCTGTGGAACGTGCCGCAGGCGCCGGACGCCGCGCCAGGCGCGCGCTGGCTGTGGCTGCTGGCGGCGCTGCCGTTCGCGGCCTGGTCGATCAACCTGCACAATTTCATGGACGGCATCGACGGCCTGCTGGGCCTGCAGGCCGCGTTCGTCGGCGCCGGCGTCGCGGTGTTGGCCTACTGCCGTGCCGACCCCGCCTTGACCGGCGCGGGCCTGGTCACGACCGCCGCCAGCCTCGGCTTCCTGCTGTTCAACCGCCCGCCGGCGCGCATCTTCATGGGCGACGTCGGCAGCGGCGCGCTGGGCCTGTGGCTGGCGGCGCTGATCGGCATGACGGCGGCGCGTTACCCGGACCTGCTGTGGGCGGGACTGATCCTGGTCTCGGCGTTCGCCGTGGATGCGACGCTGACCCTGCTCGACCGCATCGCGCGCGGACGGGCTTGGTACACTGCGCACCGCGAGCACCTGTACCAGTGGCTGGTGCGCAGCGGCCGCACGCACGCGCAGGCGGACCGGCGCTACGCGGCGTGGAACCTGCTGGCGGTCGCGCCGGCCGCCGCCGCCGCCGCGGCCTTTCCGCGCGGCGCGGCGGCGGTCTGCATCGGTTTCTATGGCCTCAGCGGTCTGGCATGGATGATCGGCAAGCGCGCGTGCATCGGTCGCGTGCGGCGGAGGGAGCAGCATGGCCTTGCGTAAACTGATTCGCGCGATCCATCCGCGCAGCGCCGTCGTGTTGCACGACCTGCTGATGGTGGCGTTGGCGTGGACGCTCGCCAACGCGGCGCGCTATGCGCTGTTGCCCAATCCGTTGCCGATGAGGTGGGTGTCGCCGGAGCTGGCGATCGTGCTGGTGGTGCAGGGCAGCATCTTCACGTGGACCGGCCTGTACAAGGGCCTGTGGCGGTTCGCCAGCCTGCCGGACCTCTGGAACATCGTGCGCGCCAGCGTGGCGGGCGCGCTCGGCATCGGGCTGGCGCTGTTCCTGTACAGCCGCCTCGCCGGCGTGCCGCGTTCGGTGCTGCTGATCTACCCGGTCGCGCTGTGCGTGCTGCTGGGCGCACCGCGGCTGGCCTACCGCTACTGGAAGGACAGCCGGGTCGACCTGTTCCAGGCGACGCCGGCCAAGCGTGTGCTGATCCTCGGCGCGGGCCGGGCGGGCGAAACGCTGGCGCGCGACCTGCGTCGCGACACCCGCTACGAGCCGGTCGGCTTCGTCGACGACAGCGCGCAGTTGAGCGGCGCGAAGGTGCACGGCATTCCGGTGCTGGGAGAAATGAGGAACCTCGCCAAACTGGCGCGCGAGGTCGCGGCGGAGATGCTGCTGATCGCGATGCCGTCGGCCAGCACCGTGCAAATGCGGCGCATCGTGCGGCAGTGCGAAGCCACCGGGCTGCCGTTCCGCACCGTGCCGCGCCTCGACGACGTGATTGCCGGGCGCGCCCAGTTCAACGAGCTGAAGGAAGTCGCGATCGAGGATCTGCTCGGCCGCGAAGCCGTCACCCTCGACTGGACCGCGATCCGCCGGCAGGTCGGCGGGCGCCGGGTGATGGTCACCGGCGGCGGCGGCTCGATCGGTTCCGAGCTGTGCCGGCAGGTGGCGCGCCTCGGCGCCGCGTCGCTGACCGTGCTCGACGTCTCCGAGTACAACCTCTATCGCATCGAACTGGAGCTGCGCACGGCGTATCCGGAGCTGGTGCTCCATCCGATCCTGGCCGATGCCGGCGACACCGCCGCGGTGGAGCGCGCGTTCGCCGCCGCGCGGCCGCAGGCGGTGTTCCACGCCGCCGCCTACAAGCACGTGCCGCTACTGCAGGCGCAGTTGCGCGAGGCGTTCCGCAACAACGTGCTCGGTACGCGCTGCGTGGCCGACGCCGCCGACCGCCACGGCGCCGAGAGCTTCGTGCTGATCTCCACCGACAAGGCGGTCAACCCGACCAGCGTGATGGGAGCCTGCAAGCGCATCGCCGAGATCTGGTGCCAGAACCTGGCGGCGCGCTCGCGCACGCGCTTCATCACCGTGCGTTTCGGCAACGTACTCGATTCGGCCGGCTCGGTGGTGCCGCTGTTCCGCGAGCAGATCCGCCGCGGCGGGCCGGTGACCGTCACCCATCCCGAGATCTCGCGCTACTTCATGACCATCCCCGAGGCCTGCCAGTTGATCCTGCAGGCCGCGACGCTGGGCAAGGGCGGCGAGATCTTCGCGCTGGACATGGGCGAACCGGTGAAGATCCACGATCTCGCCGAGCAGATGATCCGCCTCGCCGGCAAGGTGCCCGGACGCGACGTGTCCATCGTGTTCACCGGACTGCGTCCCGGCGAGAAGCTGTTCGAGGAACTGTTCCACCCGCTCGAAAACTACAGCGCCACCACCCACGCCAAGATCTTCCTGGCGCAGCCGCGCACGATGGCCTGGGAACTGCTCGAGGCCCAGCTCGCGCGCGCGACGCAGGCGGTGGCGGCGTTCGACGAGGACGCGCTCAAGCAGTGCGTCACCAGCCTGTTGCCGGCCTATAGCTGGCGCGAAACCCACGACGGCGACAACGTGGTGCCGTTCCGGCGCCACGACGCAGAGGAAGCAGGATGAGCAAGCGTTTGCGCAAGGTGGTGTTCCCGGTTGCCGGACTCGGCACGCGGTTCCTGCCGGCCACCAAGGTGGTGGCGAAGGAAATGCTGCCGGTGCTGGACCGGCCGCTGATCCAGTATGCGGTGGACGAGGCGGTGGAGGCGGGCGCGGACACCCTGGTGTTCGTCACCAACCGCTACAAGCACGCCATCGCGGACTATTTCGACAAGGCCTACGAGCTCGAGGCCAAGCTGGCCGAGAAGGGCAAGGACGAACTGCTGGCGCTGGTGCAGGGCACCCTGCCGCGACACGTGCGCGCGGTGTTCGTGACCCAGCCGGAAGCGCTCGGCCTCGGCCATGCCGTGCTGTGCGCGAAGGCGGTGGTCGGCGACGAGCCGTTCGGCGTGATCCTGCCCGACGACCTGATCTGGAACCGCGGCCCGGGCGCGCTGAAGCAGATGGCCGATCTCGCCGCCGGCAGGGACGCCGCGGTGATCGCGGTCGAGGAAGTGCCGCGCGAGGACACCCACAAGTACGGCATCGTCGCGACCGAGGCCGAGGGCGGACGCGCCGCGCGCATCACCCACATGGTCGAGAAACCGAAGCCCGCGGAGGCGCCGTCCAATCTCGCCGTGGTCGGCCGCTACGTGCTGCCGGGGCGCATCTTCGAACTGCTCGAGCAGACCCGCGCCGGCGCCGGTGGCGAGATCCAGTTGACCGACGCCATCGAGGGCCTGCTGACCCAGCAGGACGTGCTGGCCTACCGCTTCGAGGGCGAGCGCTTCGACTGCGGCAACAAGCTCGGCCTGGTGCGCGCGACCCTGCATTTCGCGCTGCAGGATCCGCAGTTGGCCGCGGCGGCGCGCGAGTACGTCGCCGCGCACTGAGCGCGCACGTCCCGCATCGCGCGGTCGCCGTCATGGACCTGGACTGGATCCTCAACCACCTCGGCGAAGAGCGCGACCGTTACTTCGGTGCGGTCGCGCCGCCGCTGATGCAGTCGGCGATCTTCAGCTTCCCGACCGTCGCGGCGATGCGCGAGCAGGCGCGCGACGAATTCGGCCATCACTTCTACACGCGCGGCAACAACCCGACCGTCGAGATCCTGCGCCGCAAGCTGGCCGCGCTGGAAGGCGCCGAGGACTGCCTGGTGTTCGCCTCCGGCGCCGCGGCGATCGCCGCCGGCGTGATCGCCGCCGTGTCCGCGGGCGACCACGTCGCCTGCGTGCAGAAGCCTTACAGCTGGACCCGCCACCTGCTCGCCGAGCTGCTGCCGCGCTTCGGCGTGACCGCCAGTTTCGTCGACGCCACCGAACCGGCGCACATCGAGGCGGCGCTGACGCCGCGCACGCGCCTGATCGTGCTGGAAAGCCCGAACTCGCTGACCTACGAGCTGCAGGACCTGGCCGCGGTCGCCGCGCTGGCCCGCGCGCGCGGCGTGCGCACACTGTGCGACAACAGCTACGCCAGCCCGCTGAACCAGTCGCCGCTGGCGTTCGGCATCGACCTGGTGGCGCATTCGGCGACCAAGTACCTCAATGGCCACGGCGACGTGATGGCCGGCGCGCTGTGCGGCCCGCAGGCGCTGCTGCGCGAAGCGTTCCGCGGCCCGTTCATGACGCTGGGCGCGATCCCGTCGCCGCACGACGCCTGGCTGCTGCTGCGCGGCCTGCGCACGCTGCCGCTGCGCATGCAGCGCTGCGCGGCGACGGCGGCGCGGGTGGTCGCGTTCCTCGAAGCCCATCCGAAGATCGAGCGCGTCTGGTATCCGCATTCGCCTTCGCATCCGCAGCACGCGCTGGCGCTGCGGCAGATGCGCGGCGCCAGCGGGCTGCTGTCGGTCGCGATCCGCTGCGACGACGTCTGCGGTGTCGAGCGCTTCTGCGATGCGCTGCGGCGCTTCCTGCTGAGCGTGTCCTGGGGCGGCTACGAATCGCTGGCGTGTCCGACCGCGGCGTTCCTGCCCGCAGCGACGCGGACGACGCCGAAGCCGGGCCACGTGCCGGCCAACCTGGTGCGCCTGTCGATCGGTCTCGAGGAAGCCGACGTGCTGATCGCCGATCTCGCGCAGGCGCTGGACAAGGTCTGACTTCCAACCCGGGTGCGCGCCCGCCGCGCGCGGTATGCTGTGCGGCTTGGGGATTCCGGGAGCAGGCCACGAGCATGTCGGAAGCAACCGCGAGCTACTACCGCGCGACGGCCACGCCATACGCACCGTTCGCGCCGCTGCAGGGGCGGCACGACGCGCGCATCGTCATCGTCGGCGGCGGTTACGCCGGGCTGAACACCGCACTTGGACTCGCCGAGCGCGGCGTGCGCGACGTGGTGCTGCTGGAACGCGAACGCATCGGCCACGGCGCCTCCGGGCGCAACGGCGGCTTCGCCTTCGCCGGCTACTCGCTGGGCGAGGAGGCGCTGCTGGCGAAACTCGGGCGCATCGCCGCGCGCGACCTGTTCGCACGCAGCGTGCGCGCCGTCGAGCTGATCCGCCAGCGCATCGCCAGATACGCGATCGCCTGCGACGTCGTCGACCACGGCGTGATCTGGGCCAACTGGTTCCGCGATCCCGAGGTGCTGAGCGCGCGTCGCCGCTTCCTCGCCGAAGAGTTCGGCGTCGAATGGGAGTGGCTGCCGAAGAACTACCTGCGCGAACTGGTGCGCAGCCAGCGCTACGGCGACGGCCTGCTGGAGCGCAATGCGCTGCACATGCACCCGCTGAACTACGCGATCGGCCTGGCGCAGGCGGCCGCGGGGCAGGGCGTGCGCATCCACGAGAGCAGCGGCGCGCGCGCGCTGACCCGCGACGGCGCCGGCTGGCGCGTCGCCACCGCCGAAGGCGAAGTGCGGGCCGAGCAGGTGGTGCTCGCCTGCGGCGGCTACCTGGCCGGCCTGCGGCGCAAGGTCGACCGCGCCGTGCTGCCGATCGCCACCTACGTGATGGCCACCGAGCCGCTTGGCGAGCGCCTGCGCGAATGCCTGACCACGCCGGCCGCGGTCTACGACACGCGCTTCGCCTTCGACTACTACCGCCCGCTCAAGGACACGCGCCTGCTGTGGGGCGGACGCATCTCCATCCTCGACCGCTCGCCGGACAAGGTGCGCCGGCTGCTGACGCGCGACCTGCTGAAGGTGTTCCCACAGCTCGAAGGCGTGAAGATCGACTACGCGTGGTCGGGCCTGATGAGCTATGCGCGCCACAAGATGCCGCAGCTCGGCAGCGCCGGCGACGGCCTGTGGTGGGCGCAGGCGTTCGGCGGGCACGGCGTCGCGCCGACCGCCGCCGCCGGCGAGCTGCTGGCCGCGGCCATCGCCGAGGACGATCCGGCATGGCGCGCGTTCAGCGCCTTCGGACTGACCGAAAGCTTCCGGCCCGCCGGCTTCCTCGCCGCGCAGGCCAGCTACTGGTGGGCCGAATTCCGCGACGTGATGCACGAAGTCCTCGAAGGCTGACGCAGCGGGACGGCCGGCTAGGGCGCACGCAAGCCGCCGGCGGCAGGGTGCCGGTTCGCCACATCGACGGAGAGCGCATGGACACCATCGCCTGGGCCGATTTCGAGAAGGTGCTGATCGCGGTCGGCACCATCACCCGCGTCGAACCCTTCCCCGAAGCGCGCAAGCCCGCCTACAGGATCTGGGCCGACTTCGGCCCCCACGGCGAGAAGAAGACCAGCGCGCAGGTCACGACGCTATACCGCCCCGACGAACTGCTCGGCCGCCAGGTCGTCGGCGTGATCAACTTCCCGCCCAAGCAAGTCGGCCCGTTCCGCTCCGAATTCCTGCTCACCGGTTTCCCGACCGGACAGGGCGTGGTGATCGCCACGCCCGAACGCGCGGTGCCGAACGGGACGCGGTTGGCCTAGGGCGCCTTGTTCCGAAGCGGGGAATCGCGGTCCCTGCGGCAGGGAAGGGCGGTCAGCGCAGGCGCGCAACGGTAATGCGCGGCCGCGGCAGCCTCTTGAAACCTTCCATCCGTCCCCGGTTCAGGAAGATACCCGCGGATCGATGGCCGCCGCGCGCGCGACTGCACTCCTGCGCCAGGCCGCCGGCGGTACGCCGAAGCAGCGCTTGAAAGCGCGCTGGAAGGCGGCGGCGGAATCGTAGCCGACCTCGTCCGCGAGGCTGGCCACGCTGCACGCACGCTGGCAGAGCTGGCGCGCGGCAAGCTGCATGCGCAGGTGCGTCAGGTAGTGCATCGGCGGCTCGCCGATCAACTCGCGGAAGCGCACGGCGAGGCTGGAACGCGAACTGGCCGCCGCGTCGGCGAGTTCCTCCACCGTCCAGCGCTTGCACGGGGCCTCGTGCAGCGCGCGCAGCGCGCGCCCCACCTGCGGATCGCGCAGGCCGGCAAGCCAGCCGGTCGCGTCGCCGGGAAGTTCCTGCATCCATCGCCGCAGCGCCTGCATGAACAGCAGCTCGGCCAGGCGCAACCGCAGGCTTGCCGTGCCGGGGCCGTCGTCCTGCGTCTCGCCGACCGCGAAGCGCACCAGCGTATCGAAGCAATCGTCCAGCCGTACCCGGAAGCATGCGGGCAGGGCGTTGAACAGCGGCTCGAAGGCGCGGCGGTCGCAGCCGAGGAAGCCGCACAGCAGGCTGGCGCTGACGTTTGGCCCGTCGCCGAAAACGACCCTGCGCAGGTCCGGCACGGACCTGCCCTGCAGCGCGGCGGCCAGCGACGCCCGTGGGCGCTGCGGTCGATCGGCGACATCGTGCGCCCCACCGAGCGGCATCACCACCGCGTCGCCGGCGGCCGCGCGGAACCACTCCGTCGGCGCATGGCGCATCCAGCATGCGCCGTCCAGCACGATGTGGAAGGCGACGACCTGGCTGGTTCCGGTCGGCAGCAGCGCGGCGAAGCGGTCCTGCGCCGGATCGGAGGCGATCCCGAAAGGTTCGCGCAAGTCCACCCGGAACATCAGCGCTCCGGTCAGGCGGACCAGCTCGAGCGCGGCGGAAAGCAGGTCGAAAGGCATGCCGCTCTCCTTTGGACGAACGGGCATAAACCGTAGCGTAGCAGTCATTGCCGGGTGCCGGCACAGCGCCGAAGCTGCCCTCGGACCCGGGCAAGCCGACGGGAAAGGAGGCGACCATGCGAGGCGTCCTGTATCTGCTATACGGCACGGTTTGCTACATCGTGTTCTTCCTGACCTTTCTGTACGCGATCGCGTTCGTCGGCGATTTCCTCGCGCCGTACACCGTGGATCGCGGGCGCGCGGCGCCGACCGCGGCGGCGCTGGCGATCGACCTCATCCTGCTCGGCGTGTTTGCGGTGCAGCACAGCGGGATGGCGCGGCGCGGCTTCAAGCGCTGGCTGACCGGGTGGCTGCCCGAGCCGATGGAGCGCAGCACCTACGTGCTGGTATCCAGCGCGGCGCTGATCCTGCTGTACTGGCAGTGGCGGCCGCTGCCAGCCCTGGTCTGGGAGGTGCAGGTGCCCTGGAGCGTCGACCTGCTGTACGCGCTGTCCGCGGCCGGCTGGCTGCTGGTGCTGACCGGCACCTTCCTGATCGACCACTTCGACCTGTTCGGGCTGCGCCAGGTATGGCTGCGCGCACGCGGGCGGGCCTACACGCCGCTCGCGTTCAAGCGGCATCTCTACTACCGGCTGGTCCGCCACCCGCTGATGCTCGGCTTCGTCGTCGCGTTCTGGGCGACGCCGCGCATGACCGCGGGCCACCTGCTGTTCGCGGCGGCGGCCACCGGCTACATCCTGGTCGCAGTGAAGTTCCTCGAGGAACGCGACCTCGTCGCGATGCACGGCGAGGACTACCGCCGCTACCAGCGCGAGGTGCCGATGCTGTGCCCGTGGCCGCGACCCCGGCAGGCGGCGCGCGCATCCGGCCCGCGGCCGCAGACCCAGACCTGACCTGCGGCCGCATACGGTTACAGCGCTTCGAAGATCCCCGCCGCGCCCATGCCGGTGCCGATGCACATGGTCACCATGCCGTACTTCTGCTTGCGGCGGCGCAGGCCGTGCACGAGGGTGGCGGTGCGGATCGCGCCGGTGGCGCCGAGCGGGTGACCGAGGGCAATCGCGCCGCCCAGCGGGTTGACCTTGGCGGGGTCGAGGCCGAGGTCCCTGATCACCGCCAGCGACTGCGCGGCGAACGCCTCGTTCAGCTCGATCCAGTCGAGATCCTGCTGGCGGATGCCGGTGACCTTGAGCGCGCGCGGAATCGCTTCCTTCGGGCCGATGCCCATGATCTCCGGCGGCACGCCGGCGACGGCGAAGCCGACGAAGCGCGCCAGCGGGGTGAGGCCGTATTCCTTGATCGCGGCCTCGCTGGCCAGCAGCACGGCGCCGGCGCCGTCGGACATCTGCGAGGAGTTGCCGGCGGTGACGCTGCCGCCCATGCGGAACACCGGTTTCAGCCTGGCCAGCACTTCGGCGCTGGTGTCCTTGCGCGGGCCTTCGTCGGTGTCGATCAGGCGCTGGTCCTCGCGCGCGCTGCGGTTGGCGAGGTCGGGATAGCGGTCGTCCAGCTTGAACGGCGCGATCTCGTCGCGGAAGTCGCCGCGCTCGATCGCCGCGATCGCGCGCTGGTGGCTCTGCAGGGCGAACGCGTCCTGCTCCTCGCGCGTGACCTTCCAGTGCTCAGCGACCTTCTCCGCGGTGATGCCCATGCCGTAGGCAATGCCGATGTTCTCGTCCCGGAACACGGCGGGGTTCATCGCCACCTTGTGGCCCATCATCGGCACCATGCTCATCGACTCGGTGCCGCCGGCCAGCACCAGGTCGGCTTCGCCCAGGCGGATGCGGTCGGCGGCCAGCGCCACCGCCTGCACGCCGGACGAGCAGAAGCGGTTGACGGTCATGCCCGGCACGCTGTCGGGCAGGCCCGCCAGCAGCGCGCCGATGCGCGCCACGTTCATGCCTTGCTCGGCCTCCGGCATGGCGCAGCCGATAATGACGTCGCCGATGCGCTGCGGGTCGATGCCCGGCGCTTGCTCCAGCGCGGCGCGCAGCACGTGCGCCAGCATGTCGTCGGGGCGGGTGTTGCGGAACACGCCGCGCGGGGCCTTGCCGACCGGCGTGCGCACGGCGGAGATGATGTAGGCGTCCTGGATCTGCTTGCTCATGATTCGCTCTCCGTCGGCGCTCAGTTGCGCAGCGGCTTGCCGGTGGTCAGGGTGTGCACGATGCGCTCCTGCGTCTTCGGCATCTGCGCCAGCTGCACGAAATGCTTGCGCTCGAGATCGAGCAGCCAGGCCTCGTCGACCTGCGAGCCGCGCTCGATCTGGCCGCCGCACAGCGTGTCGGCGATGCGCGAAGCGACCTCGTAGTCGTGCGGCGAGATGAAGCGGCCTTCCAGCATGTTGACCAGCATCATCTTCAGGCTGGCGGTGCCGACGTCGCCGGCGACGACGATGTCGCGCGCAGGCAGGGGCGGGCGATAACCTGATTCCGCCATCGCCGCGGCGACCTGCTTCGCCACGTACAGCAGTTCGTGGCTGTTGAAGACGACCACGTCGCTGTCGCGCAGCAGGCCCATCTGCTTGGCCTCCAGCGCCGAGCCGGAGACCTTGGCCATTGCCACCGTCTCGAACCAGCGCTTGATCTGCGGGAACGGATCGTTGTCCAGCGCCGCCCGCGAGCAGCGCAGCGCGATCTCCTTCAGACCGCCGCCCGCGGGCAGCAGGCCGACGCCGGCCTCGACCAGGCCGATGTAGCTCTCCAGCGCGGCGACCGTGCGCGCGCTGTGCATCTGGAACTCGCAGCCGCCGCCCAACGCCATGCCGCGGATCGCGGCCACCACCGGCACCAGCGCGTACTTCAGCTTCATGCTGGTGGTTTGGAAATTGGCGATCATCGCCTCGAACTCGGACAGCTTGCCGGCCTGCAGCAGGCCCATCGCGCCCTTGAGGTCCGCGCCGGCGGAGAACGGTTCGCCGGTCTGCCACAGCACCATCGCCTTGAAGCCGCGCTCGGTTTCCTCGACCGCACGCTGCAGGCCGTCGAGCACCGCGTCGTTGACCGTGTTCATCTTGGTCTTGAACGAGGCGATGGCGACGTCGTCGCCGAGATGCCACAGACGGATGCCGGCGTTTTCCCAGATCGTCGCGCCGGTATCGAACTTCTCGCCCAGCAACGGATCGGGGAACAGTTGGCGCCGGTACACCGGATGCTGCGAGCGCGCCTCGTTCTTGCCGCTGCGCGGCGCATACGAGCCATCCTTGCCGTGCACGCCCTGGCGGCCGTCGGTGACCCAGGCGGGCAGGGGCGCCGCGCTCATCGCCTTGCCGGCGACGATGTCTTCGGCAATCCACTTCGCCACCTGCTGCCAGCCGGCGGCCTGCCAGGTCTCGAACGGGCCGAGCTTCCAGCCGTAGCCCCAGCGGATCGCGAAATCGACGTCGCGCGCGGTGTCGGCGATGTCGGCGAGGTGGTAGGCGGTGTAGTGGAACAGGTCGCGGAACATCGCCCACAGGAACTGCGCCTGCTTGTCGTTCGACGCGCGCAGTTTGGCGAACTTCTCGGCGGGATCCTTGATCGCCAGGATCGCGGCGACCTCGTCGGATGGTTTCTGCTCGGACGGCCGGTAGTCGCGCTTGGCGAGGTCCAGCACGACGATGTCCTTGCCGGCCTTGCGGTAGAAGCCGGCGCCGCTCTTCTGGCCGAGCGCGCCCTGGTCGATCAGCGCCTGCAGCCACGCGGGCGACTTGAAGTAGGCGTGCCACGGGTCGTCCGGCAGCGTGTCGGCCATGGTCTTGATGACGTGCGCCATGGTGTCGAGGCCGACCACGTCCGCGGTGCGGTAGGTCGCGCTCTTCGGGCGGCCGATCGCCGGGCCGGTCAGTGCGTCCACCGCGTCGAAGCCCAGTCCGAACTGCCCGGTGTGGTGCATCGTCGCCAGGATCGAGAACACGCCGATGCGGTTGCCGATGAAGTTCGGCGTGTCCTTGGCGTAGACCACGCCCTTGCCCAGCGCGGTGGTGAGGAAGGCTTCCAGGCCGTCCAGCACCGCACGGTCGGTGAGCTTGTTGGGGATCAGCTCGACCAGGTGCATGTAGCGCGGCGGATTGAAGAAGTGCACCCCGCAGAAGCGGTGGCGGATCGACTCCGGCACCACTTCGGCCAGCTTGTTGATCGACAGGCCGGAGGTGTTGCTGGCAACCACCGCGTGCGCCAGCAGGTGCGGCGCGACCTTGCGGTAGAGGTCGAGCTTCCAGTCCATGCGCTCGGCGATCGCCTCGATCACCAGGTCGCAGTCCTTCAGCAGGTCGAGATGCTCGTCGTAGTTGGCCGGCACGATCGCGCCGCCGCGCGACTTCTCGGCCAGCGGCGCCGGCGAGAGCTTGGCGAGGTTGGCGATCGCCTTCAGCGCGATGCCGTTCTTCGGCCCGTCCTTGGCGGCGAGATCGAACAGCACGGTGTCGACGTCGGCGTTGACGAGGTGCGCGGCGATCTGCGCCCCCATCACGCCCGCGCCGAGCACGGCGGCCTTGCGGATGCGGAGAGGTTGGAGGTCCATCGGTACTCCCGTGGAACGGAGGGAACATGGGCGGCCCGCCGCGGCGTGCGGCGGGCCGGGGATCAGGCCGCGCGCAGGCCTGCGGCAGCGAAGCGGATCAGGTGCTCGGCGGCGCGCTCGCGGTGGGTCTGCTCGGACACGCCGCTCTTGCGCTTGATCACGCCGAAGTCGGCCATCGCGTAGGTCAGCGCGCCGGAGACGATGTCGAGGCGCCAGTACAGCTCTTCCTTGCCGAGGTGCGGCAGCAGGCGCGCGAACGCGCCGGCGAACTCCTTGAGCACGTGGCCGTAGTTGTCCGACAGGAACCGCCGCAGGCGCTCGTTGTGCTCGGCGTAGGCGCGCGCCAGCACGCGCACGAAGGCCGAGCCGCCGGTCTTGTCCAGCGACAGCTCCAGCGCCGGGCGGATGAAGGCGGCCAGCACCTGCTCGAGGTCGGCGTCGCCGCCGGCATTGACCTCGGCCAGCGCGGCGAGGCGCCGCGCATTCAGCTCGTCGAGGCGGCGCCGGAACACCTCCTCGATCAGGTTCTCCTTGGAGCCGAAGTGGTAGTTGACCGCCGCCAGGTTGACGTTGGCGGCGGCGGTGACCTGGCGCAGCGAGGCGCCGGCGAAGCCGTGGCGGGCGAACAGGTCCTCGGCGGCGCCGAGGATGCGTTCCTTGGTGGAAAAATGCGGGGCGAGCATGCGGTCGGGCACCGATATCAAACGTTCGTTTGAATCATACGAACGGGCACCGGCCCGGTCAAACCCGCAGCCGGCGCCGCGGGGGCTGGCCCCCGGCCTTGCGCCTGAGCTAGAATTTGTCAAGATAATGTGAGCTAAATCCGCATCCCTGCGAGATTTTGCTTCTACCCTTGCCGGTACGCCGGCGCAAATCCCACACCATCATCCGGAGCAGAACGCATGGCGCTGGAGCGCACGCTTTCCATCATCAAACCCGACGCCGTCGCCAAGAACGTGATCGGCGAGATCTACGCGCGCTTCGAGAAGGCCGGCCTGAAAGTCGTCGCTGCGAAGATGAAACACCTGTCGCGCCGCGAGGCCGAAGGCTTCTACGCGGTGCACCGCGAACGCCCGTTCTTCAAGCCGCTCGTCGAGTTCATGATCTCCGGCCCGGTGATGATCCAGGTGCTGGAAGGCGAGGGCGCGATCCTCAAGAACCGCGACCTGATGGGCGCGACCGATCCGAAGAAGGCCGCGCCGGGAACCATCCGCGCCGATTTCGCTCAGAGTATCGACGCCAACGCGGTGCACGGTTCCGACGGCGCGGACACGGCCAGCGCCGAGATCGCGTACTTCTTCGCGACCACGGAGCTCTGCCCGCGCGGCTGAGGGGAATGACGTGAGCACGGCGGGCCAGACCAATCTGCTCGATTTCGATCGCCGCGGGCTGCGCGAGTTCTTCGCGCAGCTCGGCGAGAAGCCGTATCGCGCCGACCAGGTGATGAAGTGGATCTATCACCGCCGGGTCGACGACTTCGAGCAGATGACCGACCTCGGCAAGCCCCTGCGCGGCAAGCTCGCCGAGGCCTGCCGCATCGGCCCGCCGCGGACCCTGTTCGAGAAGGCTTCCACCGACGGCACGCACAAGTGGCTGCTCGGCATGGACGGCGGCAACGCCATCGAGACCGTCTACATCCCCGAGCCGACCCGCGGCACGCTGTGCGTGTCCTCGCAGGTCGGCTGCGGGCTGAACTGCACGTTCTGCTCGACCGGCGCGCAGGGCTTCAACCGCAACCTCTCCGCCGCCGAGATCATCGGCCAGGTGTGGGTGGCGGCGAAGCACCTCGGCAACGTGCCGCACCAGCAGCGCCGCATCACCAACGTGGTGATGATGGGCATGGGCGAGCCGCTGCTGAACTTCGACAACGTCATCACCGCAATGAGCGTGATGCGCGACGACCTCGGCTTCGGCCTCGCCAACAAGCGCGTGACGCTGTCCACCGCCGGGCTGGCGCCGATGATCGACAAGCTGTCGGAAGCGGCCGACGTCTCGCTGGCGGTGTCGCTGCACGCGCCCAACGACGAGCTGCGCACGCAACTGGTGCCGCTCAACAAGCGCTATCCGATCGACGAGCTGCTGGCCGCCTGCATGCGCTACGTGGCCAAGCGTCCGCGTGCCTCGATCACCTTCGAGTACACGCTGATGAAGGGCGTCAACGACCAGCCCGAGCACGCGCGCCAACTGGTCAAGCTGATGCGGCGCCTGCCCAGCAAGGTCAACCTGATCCCGTTCAACCCGTTCACCGGCACCCGCTTCGAGCGCTCGCCGCCGGAGGCGATCGCGGCGTTCCAGAAGATCCTGCTCGACAGCGGCGTGCTGGCGACCGTGCGTCGCACCCGCGGCGACGACATCGACGCCGCCTGCGGCCAGCTCAAGGGGCAGGTGCTGGACCGCACCCGCCGCCAGGCCGAGTTCCGCAAACGCATCGAGGAGGGCGCAGTCCATGCGGCTTGAGAAGTGCCTCGCCGCCGCGCTGCTGGCGGCGCTGCTGGCCGCCTGCTCGAGCATGGGCGGCGGCCCGTCCGGATCCAAGGCGGCCGACAACCGCCAGAACGCCGCGCAGATCCACACCCAACTGGGCCAGTCGTACCTCGAACAGGGCGATCTCAAGACCGCGTTGGACAAGCTGACCAAGGCGCTGCAGTTCGACCCGAACTACGCTCCGGCACATACGGTGATCGCGGTGGTCTACGAGCGCATCGGCCAGAACGGCCAGGCCGAGGAGCACTACCGCAAGGCGGTCGACCTGGAGCCCAAGAAGGGCATCCCCAACAACAACCTTGGCGCCTTCCTGTGCCGCGAGGGCAAGGCCGAGGAGTCGATCAAGTACTTCGAGCGGGCGATCGCCGATCCGTTCTACGCCTCGCCGGACACCGCCTACGCCAACGCCGGCACCTGCCAGCTCAAACTGAGTCGCGCCGATGCCGCCGAGGCGGATTTCCGCCGCGCGGTCGAGCTCAATCCCCAGAACCGCGAGGCGCTCTACCAGCTTGCCCGCGTGCTCTACGGCAAGCAGGACTTTTTCCACGCGCGCGCCTTCATCCAGCGCTTCGACGGCTTGGGCCAGCCGACGCCGGACGGTCTGCTGCTGGGGCACGACATCGAAGCCGGGCTGGGCAACGCGGCGGGGGCCCAGGATTATGCGAAGCGCTTGCGCGGCCAGTTCCCGGACTCGGAACAGGCGCGCAGCCTCGATCACGCCAACATGAGATGAGTCACAATAAGAAACAATCGGTGGAACTAGATTCCGAAGACTCGGCGCACCGACTCGCCGTGGCGACAGCCGGCGGCGATGACGTGGCGTCGTCGCAGAATCTGCAATCTCTCGGGGGAGAGGGTGACGGTATGCGTTTGCCAGAGTACGAAGAAACCGGCGGCCGCGAGGGCATCGGCGCGCGCCTGGCGGCCGCGCGTGCGGCGCGCGGGCTGAGCCTGGAATCCTGCGCAAGTTCGCTGAAACTGCCGCTGCGCGTGCTGCGCAAGATCGAGGCCGAGGACTACTCGGGCATCGATTCCAAGATCTATCTGGCCAGCTATCTCGGCAGCTACGCGCGCCTGCTGGAGGTTCCGCAGGCCGTCGTCGATGAGGCGCTGGCGCAGATCGCGCCCGAGGCGCCGGCGCTGATCGCGACCGGCACCCTGCCGCGCGGCCGCTACCTGGTCGAGCGCTACGCGGTCGGCGCTACCTATGCGGTGCTGACCGCGATGATCGCCGTGCCGCTGGTCTGGCTGGGGCTGCGCGGTGGGCTGGACACCAGGCTCACCCAGTTCGCGCCGCTCGACGTGCCGACGACCAGCACGCCCACGCGGAACGTCGCCGGTTCCCGTACCGCGGCCGCGCAGCGCAGCGTCGCCAGCGTGAAGCCAGCCGCGCCCGCGGCGGCGTCGGCCGGCGCGGACAACAAGCCGCTGATGGCCTCGATGGCGCCTTTCTCCGCGATGGAGACGCCGCCGTCCGCCGCCCCGGTGCCGGTCGCAGCGGCGCATTCGCTGCGTATCCGCCTGGATGCCGCGAGCTGGGTCGAGGTGACCGACGCCGGCGGCAATCGCCTCGAATACGACCTGCTTCCCGCCGGCAGCGACCGCGAGTACCACAGCGATGCGTCGCTGGAAGTGCGTATCGGCAACGCCGGCGCGGCGCACATCGAGGCCGACGGCAGGCCGCTCGACCTGGCGCCGTTCCAGCGCGCCAACGTCGCGCATTTCCACCTGTTCAAGGCCGACGGCACGACGACGCCCGCGGACGCCTGAGCCCGCGCTTCCCCGCGCCACTCGCGCGCCGCGCCTGCTGCGGTGCGCGTCCGGTGTTTGTTCGGAGCTTCCTTGGGTTATCCTTGGCGGCGGCCCGGCAGTCCCTGCCGGGCCGTCGCTCTTCGCGCGACCACACGCATTCCGACCGACGACGCGCCGCCCGGCGCGGATCACGCTCGGTCCCACAGGTGAGACATGGCATTCGAGGCTTACGACGATTACGAACAGAGCGAACAGCTGCGCAAGTGGCTGCGCGAGAACGGGCTGTCCATCGTGGTCGGCATCGTCCTGGGGTTGCTGCTGATCTTCGGCTGGCAGCAGTGGCGCTCGCATCGCGCCCAGCATCGCGCGGAAGCGGCGGCCCGCTACGACGCGCTGCAGAAGGCGGCCGACGCCCAGCAGGCCGAACAGGCCGATGCACTCACCGACCAGCTGATGAAGGACTACGCCAACACGCCCTATGCCGCGTTCGCCGCCGGCGAGCGCGCGCTGCGCCTGGTCGACAAGGGCCAGCTCGACCAGGCGCGCACGGCGCTGGACTGGGCCGAGGCGCATGCCGGCAACGCCGCGCTGAAGTCGCTGTTCACGCTGCGCCTGGCCAAGCTGGACCTGGCCCAGGACAAGGCCGATGCCGCGCTGGCGCGGCTGGACAAGCTGCCGCCCGGCGGCTACCTCGCACTGGCGCAGGAACTGCGCGGCGATGCGCTGGTCAAGCTTGGACGCGGCGCCGATGCACATGCCGCCTTTGCGGCCGCGCTCGCGGCGCTGCCGGCGGAGGCGCCGCAGCGCGGCCTGCTGCAGGTCAAACTCGACGATACGACGCCCGCCGGAGGCAGCAAGTGATGAAGCGTGGCATCCTGATTCTCGCACTGGCCGCCCTGGTCGCCGGCGGCGGTTGCAGCACGATCAAGCGGGCCAAGCGCGAAAATATCCAGCCGCCGCGCGAGCTCACCGACATCACGCCGACGATCAAGATCGATCGGCTGTGGAAGGCCAGCGTCGGCGATGGCGCCGCCAAGTCCGGCGTGCGCATGCGCCCGGCCTATACCGGCGGCACGATCTACGCCGCCAGCGTCGACGGCGTGCTGGTCGCGCTCGACGCGAAGTCGGGCAAGACGCTGTGGAAGCACCGCGCCGGCTGGCACCTGTTCGGGCGCAAGGGTAGGCCGGACACGAGCTATTCCGGCGGCCCGGCGGTGTCCGGCGACCTGCTGGCGATCGGTACCCTGGACGGCCACGTCTACGCGTTCGGCGCCAGCGACGGCAAGCCGCGCTGGGACGCTCAACTGACTTCCGAAGTGATCGCCGCGCCGGCGATCGCCGGCGGCCTGGTGGTCGTGCGCACCAACGACGGCCAGGTGACCGCGCTGGACGCCGCCAGCGGCGAACGCAAGTGGGTCTACGACCGCGGCCAGGTGCCGCCGCTCAGCCTGCGCGGCAACGGCGACCTGATCGTGGCCGGCGGCGGCGTGTTCTTCGGCTCCGACGACGGCAAGGTGGTCGGCCTCAGCGTCGAGACCGGCGTCCCGCAGTGGCAGCAGCCCGTGGCCGGCAGCGAGGGCCGCACCGAGATCGAGCGCCTCAACGATGCCGACGGCATGCTCGCGCTGGACGGCTCCGAGCTGTTCGCCGCCGCCTACCACGGCCAGCTGGTCGACCTGCAGGCGCCGACCGGCCGCCCGCTGTGGAACCGCGCGTTCTCCAGCTACACCGGCCCGGACGTCGCCGGCACCTCGGTGGTGGCGGTGGACGACCAGAGCAACGTGTGGGCGTTCGACCGCAACACCGGCAGCGACCTGTGGAAGCAGGACGCGCTGCTGCACCGCTGGCTGACCGGGCCCGCGGTGCAGCAGGCGCACGTGGTCGTCGGCGACCTGCAGGGTTACGTGCACTGGCTCGATCTCGCCGACGGCAAGATCGCCGCGCGCGAACGGCTGTCGCGCGACGCCATCCGCGCGCGTCCGCTGGTGGTGGGCGACACCGTCTACGTCGAGGACGTGAACGGCCATCTCGCCGCGTACCGCATCGTTGGCCAGTGAGCGGGCGGATGCCCCGGCCATGCTGCCCGTCGTCGCCCTGGTCGGTCGCCCCAATGTCGGCAAGTCGACGCTGTTCAACGCGCTGACGCGTTCGCGCGACGCCCTGGTGGCCGACCTGCCCGGGGTGACGCGCGACCGCCACTACGGCGTCTGCCGCAGCGCGGCGCGGCCGTTCGTGGTGGTCGATACCGGCGGCCTGACCGGCACGGAACAGGGCCTCGACGCGCTGACCGCGCAGCAGGTGCGCCTGGCGATCGCCGAGGCCAGCGTCGCGGTGCTGGTGCTCGATGCGCGCGACGGCCTGCTGCCGCAGGACCGCGCCATCCTCGACGAGCTGCGCCGCAGCGGCAAGCCGGCCGTGCTGGCGGTCAACAAGACCGACGGCCTCGACGAGCACGCCGCGCTGGCCGAATTCGCCTCGCTCGGCGTTGCCGCGACGTTGCCGCTGGCCGCCGCGCACGGGCGCGGCATCGACGCGCTGCTCGGCGCGCTGCAGCCGCTGCTGCCCGCGGACGCGGAGCCCGCGGCGGACGCCGATGACGCCGAAGGCGGCGTGCGCGTGGCCATCGTCGGCCGCCCCACCGTCGGCAAGTCCACCCTGGTCAATCGCCTGCTCGGCGAGGAGCGCGTGATCGTCTCGGAAGTCGCCGGCACCACCCGCGATCCGATCCGCGTCCGGCTGGAGCGCGACGGCCGCCGCTACACCCTGATCGACACCGCCGGCGTGCGCCGCCGCGCGCGCGTCGAAGAAGCCGTCGAGAAGTTCAGCGTGATCAAGACGCTGCAATCGATGGCGGCCGCCCAGGTGGTGGTGCTGATGCTGGACGCGCGCGAGCCGGTATCGGAGCAGGACCTCACCCTCACCGGCCACGTGCTGGACGAGGGCAGGGCGCTGGTGATCGCGATCAACAAGTGGGACGGCCTGCCGGCCTACGAGCGCGAGCAGTGCCGGTCCGCGCTGGAGCGCAAGCTGGACTTCGTCGGCTGGGCCCGGCAGGTATTCATCTCGGCCAAGCACGGTTCCGGTCTGAAGGAGCTGATGCGCGCCATCGACCGCGCGCACGCCTCGGCGACCCGCGAGTTGACCTCCTCCGAGCTGACCCGCACGCTGGAGCAGGCCTACGAAAGCTACCAGCCGCCGCTGGTGCGCGGGCATGCGCCGAAGCTGCGCTACGCGCACCCCGGCGGCCACAACCCGCCGACCATCGTGATCCACGGCACGCGCACCGCGCACATCGCCGACGGCTACCGCCGCTACCTCGAGAACTTCTTCCGCAAGCGCTATCGGCTGGAAGGCACGCCGATCCGCATCGAGTTCCGCGAGGGCGAGAACCCGTTCGCCGGACGCAAGAATCCGCTGACCGAGCGCCAGGTCCGCAAGCGCAGGCGGCTGGTGCGCCACGTCCGCGGCAAGAAGTAGGGCCATGTCCGACGCCGCACCGCCGCGTCTGCTCGCCGTCGTGCTGGCCGGCGGCGCGGGGCGGCGCATGGGCGGCGCCGACAAGGGCTTGCTGCCGCTGCATGGACGTCCGCTGGTCGCGTGGACCGTCGAGGCGTTGCGTCCCCAGGCCGACGCGCTGCTGATCGTGGCCAACCGCCATGCCGACGCCTACGCCGCCTACGCCCCGGCGATCGCCGACGAGGTGCCCGGCCACGCCGGACCGCTGGCCGGGATCGCAACGGCGTTGCACGCGGCCGGCGACGCGTTCGTGCTGACCGTGCCGGTCGACTGTCCCTCGCCGCCGCCCGACCTGGCCGCGCGCCTGCGGGCCGCGCTGGCGACCGGCGCCGCGCCGTGCGCCTACGCGCACGACGGCATCGCCGCGCAGCCGCTGTTCGCGCTGTACCGCCCCGGCCTCGGCGCGCAGGCGCGCGCCGCGCTGGCGACGCACGCTTCGCCGCGGCGCTGGCACGACGAGCTGGCCGCGATCGCGGTAGATTTCAGCGACCGCGCGGCCGCGTTCGCCAACGTCAACACGCCGGCCGACCTCGATCATCTCGGACGCGAAGACGCCCATGAATGAATTCCCGCAGCACATCGGACTGGACGAGGCGCGCGCGCTGGCCCGCGGCGTGGCCGCGGCGCGGACGCTGCCGGTCGAGCGCATCGCGCTCGATGCGTCGTACGGCCGCGTGCTGGCGGAGGACCTGCATGCGCCGCACGCGCAGCCGCCGTTCGCCAATTCGGCGATGGACGGCTTCGCCCTGCACGGGGCCGAGCTGCCGACCGACGGCGAGCGCACGTTCCGGCTGGCCGGCGAGGTGTTCGCCGGCGCGGTCGTGGTGCCCACGGTGGAAGCCGGCTGCTGCGTGCGCATCACCACCGGCGCGCCGCTGCCGCCGGGCGCGGACACGGTGGTGATCAAGGAAAACGTGCGCGTCGACGGCGACGAGGTCCGGATTCCCGCCGGCCAGCGCGCCGGCGCCAACGTGCGCCCCGCGGGCGAGGATTTCGCCGCGGGCGACGCCGCGCTCGCGGCGGGAACGCCGTTGCGCGCCGCGCAGGTCGCCGTGCTGGCCGCGTTCGGCGTCGCCGAAGTCGCCGTGCGCCGCGCCGCCCGCGTCGCCCTGTTCTCGACCGGCGACGAGCTGGCGCCGCCCGGCGCCGCGCTCGGCTTCGGCCAGATCCGCGATTCCAACCGGCCGATGCTGGCGGCGCTGTTGCGCGAAGCCGGCGCCGGCATCGTGCACAGCGCGCACCTGCGCGACGAACGCGACACGCTGCGCGAGCGCCTGCGCGCGGCTGCGCGCGACGTCGACCTGATCGTCACCAGCGGCGGCGTCTCGGCCGGCGAAGCCGACCACCTGCCGGGGCTTGTGCGCGAACTCGGCCGCATCCATTTCTGGAAGGTGCGCATCAAGCCCGGCATGCCGGTGCTGTTCGGCGAGATCGGCGGCACGCCGATCTTCGCGCTGCCCGGCAATCCGGTGTCCTGCGCCGCGACCTTCCTGGCGCTGGTGCGGCCGACGCTGGATGCGCTGTGCGGACGCCGCGCCGCGCCGCCGCGCCTGCATGCGCGCCTGGCCGAGGCCGTGCACAAGTCGCACGCGCGTGCCGAAGGCCTGCGCTGCACGCTGGCGAGCGACGCCGACGGCGCGCTGTGGGCGCGGCCGCACGCGCGACAGGGCTCGGCGATGCTGCGCGGGCTGGCCGCAGCCGACGCGCTGGCGCTGATACCGGAGCAGGCGCGTGAGCTGGCGGCCGGCAGCGTCGTCGAAGTGCTGCCGCTGCCCGGATGGACGGACTGACATGAACACGCCCCCGACCCGCGATGCGCTGCTGGCCGCGGCCCGCGCCGAGATCGTCGAGATCGCCCCGGTCGAAGCGTTCGCTGCCTGCCGGGACTGCAGCGCCCTGCTGATCGACGTGCGCGAGGACGCCGAGCGCGCGGCCGGCGTGCCGCACGGCGCGGTCGGGCTGTCGCGCGGCTTCCTGGAACTGCGCATCGAACAGGTCGCGCCGGACCGCGGCTGCACGATCCTCACGCTGTGCGGCAGCGGCCAGCGTTCGCTGCTCGCCGCTGCGGCGCTGCGCGGCATGGGCTACCGCGACGTGCGTTCGGTCAGCGGCGGCTTCGAGCGCTGGAAGGCGGAAGGGCTGCCCATCGACAGCGGCGCGCTCGACACCGACAGCGTCGAGCGCTACGCGCGCCAACTGCGCCTGCCGGAAGTCGGCGAGGCGGGCCAGGCGCGCCTCGCCGCCGCGCGCGTGGCGCTGATCGGCGCCGGCGGGCTGGGCGCGCCGGCGGCGCTGTATCTCGCCGCGGCCGGCGTCGGCACGCTGACCCTGGTCGACGACGACCGCGTCGAACGCTCCAACCTGCACCGCCAGGTGATCCACGCCGACGCGCGCGTCGGCATGGCGAAGACGGAATCGGCGCGCATGGCGTTGCAGGCGCTCAACCCGCGCGTGCGCGTCGAGACCCGCGAGGAACGCCTGCGCGCCGCCAACGTCGAGACGCTGCTGCGCGGCCACGACCTGGTGATCGACGGCGCCGACAACTTCCCGACGCGCTACCTGCTGGCCGCCGCCAGCGTGCGGCTCGGCCTGCCGATGGTGTATGGCGCGGTGCAGCGCTTCGAAGGTCAGGTCAGCGTGTTCGACCCGCGCCGCGCCGACTCGCCGTGCTACCGCTGCTTGTTCCCCGAGCCGCCGGCGGCGGCGGAAGCGCCCAACTGCAGCGAGGCCGGCGTGCTTGGCGTGCTGCCCGGCATCGTCGGCCTGCTGCAGGCCAGCGAGGCGCTGAAGCTGATCCTCGGCGTCGGCGCGCCGCTGGTCGGCCGGCTGCTCGCGTTCGACGCGCTGGGCGCGCGCTTCCGCGAGCTGCGGCTGCCGCGCGACGCCGACTGCCCCGGCTGCGGCACGCACGCGGCGTTCGCCGGCTACGAGGACATCGCGCAGCGCTGCGCCGCGGCCGGCTGACCGGCGCGATCAGGCGTGACGCTTTTGCGCCGCCTCGAACGCGGCGATCTGCTGCGGCGTCGCCTCCTTCTGGAACTGCGACCGCCATGCCGCGTAGGGCATGCCGTAGACGCGCTCGCGCGCCGCGTCCTTCCCGATCTGCACGCCGCGCTCGATAGCCGCCTCGCGATACCAGTCGGCCAGGCAGTTGCGGCAGAAGCCGGCCAGCGTCATCAGCTCGATGTTCTGCACGTCGCTGCGCTTGCGCAGGTGCTCGAGCAGGCGCCGGAACGCGGCGGCCTCGAATTCGGTGGTCGAGTCGCTCATGGAATGCCTCCTGGTGTCGGCGACGGCCGTTTGTGCGGCGCGGCATGAACGAGGATAATGCGCGCCTTCCGCATGTCCCCGCCATGAGCGCACGCATCCTCGACGGCAAACGGGTCGCCCAAGAAGTGCTCGCACGCGTGCAGCGGCGCGTCGCCGATCGCGTCGGCGCGGGCGGCGCCGCGCCTGGCCTCGCCGTGGTGCTGGTCGGCAACGACGCGGCTTCCGCGGTCTACGTGAAGAACAAGCGCAAGGCCTGCAAGCAGGTCGGCTTCCGCTCGTTCGCCTACGACCTGCCGTCCTCGACATCGCAGGACGAACTCTACGCGCTGATCGACCGCCTCAACGCCGACCCCGCCGTGCACGGCATCCTGGTGCAGTCGCCGCTGCCCGGTCACATCGACGAGAACGCGCTGATCGACCGCATCGACCCGCGCAAGGACGTCGACGGTTTCCACGCCGAGAACGTCGGCCGCCTGGCGCTGCGCCAGCTCGGCCTGCGTCCGTGCACGCCGAAGGGCGTGATGACCCTGCTCGGCCACACCGATCGCCCGGTACGCGGCCAGCATGCGGTCGTGGTGGGCGTGTCCAACCACGTCGGCCGTCCGCTGGCGCTGGAGCTGCTGATCGCCGGCTGCACCACCACCTGCTGCCACAAGTTCACGCGCGGGCTGGATCAGTACGTGCGCCAGGGCGACATCGTGATCGTCGCCGTCGGCAAGCCGGGGCTGGTCAAGGGCGAGTGGATCAAGCCCGGCGCGGTGGTGATCGATGTCGGCATCAACCGCCTCGACGACGGCCGCCTGGTCGGCGACGTGGAGTTCGACGCCGCCGCCGAGCGCGCATCGTGGATCACGCCGGTGCCCGGCGGCGTCGGTCCGATGACCGTCGCCACGCTGATGGAAAACACGCTGGAGGCGGCCGAGGCCGTCGAGCGCGGCTGACCTGCGCGCGCGGCCGCAGACTGGCCGCGTGGGGCAGGGAGGCCGTATAATTGACCAATTTACTTGCCCGGTAACGCTCATGCGCATCCTCGCCGAGGCCCTCACCTACGACGACGTCTACCTCGTCCCCGCCTACTCGAACGTCCTGCCGCGCGACGTCGACACCTCGACGCGCCTGACGCGCAACATCCGCCTGAACATCCCGATCGTGTCCGCGGCGATGGACACCGTCACCGAAGCGCGCCTCGCCATCACCATGGCGCAGTGCGGCGGCATCGGCATCATCCACAAGAACATGCCGATCGAGCAGCAGGCCGCGGAAGTGCGCCTGGTCAAGAAGTTCGAGGCGGGCGTGATCCGCAATCCGATCACGGTCGGGCCGCAGACCTCGATTCGCGAAGTGATGCAGATCACCCGCGCCAACAACATCTCCGGCGTGCCGGTGGTCGAGGGCGACCAACTGGTCGGCATCGTCACCAGCCGCGACCTGCGCTTCGAGCGCAAGCCCAGCGATCCCGTCAGGAACATCATGACCCGCAAGGAGAAGCTGATCACGGTGAAGGAAGGGGCGGGGCACGACGAAGTGCTCGAGCTGCTGCACCGCAACCGCATCGAGAAGGTGCTGGTGGTCAACGACGCGTTCCAGTTGCGCGGCCTGATCACCGTGAAGGACATCCAGAAGGCGCGCGACAATCCGAATTCCGCCAAGGACGACCACGAACGCCTGCGCGTCGGTGCGGCGGTGGGCGTCGGCGGCGATACCGAGGCGCGCATCGCCGCTCTGGTCGATGCTGGCGTCGACGTGCTCGTGGTCGATACCGCGCACGGCCATTCGCAGGGCGTGCTCGACCGCGTCGCCTGGGTCAAGAAGCATTACGGCGACAGGGTGCAGGTGATCGCCGGCAACATCGTCACCGGCGAGGCCGCCAGGGCGCTGGTCGCGGCGGGCGCGGACGCGGTCAAGGTCGGCGTCGGTCCCGGCTCGATCTGCACCACGCGCATCGTCGCCGGCGTCGGCGTGCCGCAGATCACCGCGATCGACATGGTGGCCACCGCGCTCAAGGACGAGGTGCCGCTGATCGCCGACGGCGGCGTCCGCTACTCGGGCGACATCGCCAAGGCGCTCGCCGCCGGCGCGTCGTCGGTGATGCTGGGCTCGATGTTCGCCGGTACCGAGGAAGGGCCGGGCGAGGTCGAGCTGTACCAGGGGCGTTCCTACAAGAGCTACCGCGGCATGGGCTCGCTGGGCGCGATGCAGCTCGGCTCCAAGGACCGCTATTTCCAGGACGAGGCCGACGCCGACAAGCTGGTGCCGGAAGGCATCGAGGGGCGCGTGCCGTATCGCGGGCCGCTGCGTTCGATCGTCCACCAGCTGATCGGCGGCCTGCGCGCGTCGATGGGCTACTGCGGCTGCGCGACCGTCGAGGACATGCGCAGCAAGCCGCAGTTCGTGCGCGTGACCAGCGCCGGCGTGCGCGAGGCGCACGTGCACGACGTGCAAATCACCAAGGAAGCGCCGAACTACCGGCTGGATTGAAACGACATCACTCGGGGCGCGGGCCTGGCCAGCCGGGCCGGGCCCCGAAGCCACCATGAGCCCCGAGCGCATGCACGACATCCACAGCGACAAAATCCTGATCCTCGATTTCGGCGCGCAGTACACGCAGCTGATCGCACGCCGCGTGCGCGAGATCGGCGTCTATTGCGAGGTCTGGGCCTGGGACCACGATCCGGCCGCGATCGCCCGCTTCGCGCCCAAGGGCATCATCCTTTCGGGCGGTCCCGAGTCCGTGACCGAACCCGATTCGCCGCGCGCACCACAGGCCGTGTTCGATCTCGGCGTGCCGGTGCTGGGCATTTGCTACGGCATGCAGGCGATGGCCGAGCAGCTCGGCGGCAAGGTGGAGGGCAACCACAGCCGCGAGTTCGGTTATGCCGAAGTGCGACTCGCCGCGCCGTGCCGGCTGTTCGAGGGCCTGTTCGACCCGGCCACGCAGCCGCCCCGTCTCGACGTATGGATGTCGCACGGCGACCGCGTCACCGCCGTGCCGCCGGGCTTCCACGTCACCGCCACCACCGAGAGCCTGCCGATCGCCGGCATGGCCGACGAAACCCGCCGCTATTACGGCGTGCAGTTCCACCCGGAAGTGACTCACACCAAGCGCGGCACCGAGCTGCTGCGCCGCTTCGTGGTCGACCTGTGCGGCTGCGCGACGCTGTGGACCGCGGCGCACATCATCGAGGACGCCGTGCAGCGCGTGCGCGCGCAGGTGGGCAAGGACAAGGTGCTGCTCGGCCTGTCCGGCGGCGTCGATTCGTCGGTGGTCGCGGCCCTGCTGGAAAAGGCGATCGACGACCAACTGGTGTGCGTGTTCGTCGATACCGGGCTGCTGCGCTACCGGGAAGGCGACCAGGTGATGGCCACGATGGCCGAGCACATGGGCGTGCACGTGATTCGCGTGAACGCCGCCGAGCGCTTCTACGCGGCGCTGCGCGGCGTCGACGACCCCGAAGCCAAGCGCAAGGTGATCGGACGCCTGTTCATCGAGGTGTTCGACGAGGAGGCGCACAAGCTCGAGGGCGTGAAGTGGCTGGCACAGGGCACGATCTACCCGGACGTCATCGAGTCGGCCGCCTCCAGGACCGGCAAGGCGCACGTCATCAAGAGCCACCACAATGTCGGCGGCCTGCCGGAGCGCATGAAGCTCAAGCTGGTCGAGCCGCTGCGCGAGCTGTTCAAGGACGAGGTGCGGCGCATCGGCGTCGAACTCGGCCTGCCGCGCGAGATGGTCTACCGCCACCCGTTCCCGGGGCCCGGCCTCGGCGTGCGCGTGCTGGGCGAGGTGCGTCGCGAGTACGTCGAGCTGCTGCAGCGCGCGGACGCGATCTTCATCGAGGAGCTGGGCAAGCAGGGGCTCTACGACCAGGTCAGCCAGGCCTTCGCGGTGTTCCTGCCCGTGAAGTCGGTGGGCGTGGTCGGCGACGGCCGCGCCTACGAGTGGGTGATCGCGCTGCGCGCGGTCGAGACGGTCGATTTCATGACCGCGCATTGGGCGCATCTGCCATATGCGTTCCTCGAACACGTTTCTCGCCGCATTATCAACGAGTTGCGCGGCATTTCTCGTGTCGTGTATGACATCAGCGGCAAGCCGCCCGCGACCATCGAGTGGGAATGAGGAAAATCAACGGCTTGCCATCCATCGACACATCGCAAGTCGTTGCTCACTTCTTCCAGCTTGTCCGCCAACTATCTGATGCGTAACGATATGACGCCAGATTCGGACCGCGCCACGTTCAGCGCCGAAGACGAACGCTGGATGCGGCATGCGCTGGCGCTGGCGACCCAGGCGCGTGATCGCGACAACGAGGTGCCGGTCGGCGCGGTGCTCGTGCTCGACGGAGAAGCGGTGGGCGAAGGCTGGAACCGCAACATCGCGCTCAGCGATCCCACCGCGCACGCCGAGGTCAACGCGCTGCGCGCGGCCGGCCAGAAGCTCGGCAACTACCGCTTTCCGGGCGCCACGCTGTACGTCACCCTGGAACCCTGCGCCATGTGCGCCATGGCGCTGATCCATGCCCGCGTCGGGCGCGTGGTCTACGCCGCGAACGACCCCAAGACCGGCGCCGCCGGCAGCGTCTTCGACACCCTGATCTCGCAGCGCCACAACCACCGGATAGAAGTCCAGGGCGGGCTGCTGGCCGAGACGGCGGCGGCACTGCTGCGGGACTTCTTTCGCCAGCGACGCTGAGGCGGCCACCCGAGGCACGGCAAAGCCCTTTCCCGCTGAACTGTAAAAATGTGATACAAATCACAGTTCAGGGGGTCTCCATGTTGCGGGCCAGCGAGTTGGCCGTGGGCCTGCTGTTCGGCCTCGGCTGCAGTTTCGCAGTGGTTGCCTACGTGCAGCAGGGCCAGGCGGCCGGCGATCCGGCGCCGAAGCCGGCCGCCGCGGGTTCGGCCGTTCCGTACCGACCGCTGGCCACGCATCCCGCAACCCAGCCCGAACCCGTGCCCGGTGTCGCCGAACCGCCGCTGCACATCGGGCCCGCGGCGGATCGACGCGGCTCCTACTTCCGCGACCTGATCGAACGCCACCACAAAGGCGAAATCCGATGCGTCGCCGGCAAGTTGTACTGGATCCACAAAGAGGGCGGGGTCACGGTGATCGAACCGTATCCGCCCGATCCCGCCGACTGCCACGCGTCCTGAGATCATCGGGTGCGCTCAGGCTCCAAGGAAACGCCTTCACGACCTGGCTGACACCCGCGCTTGTCGACGCACTGGTGCGATCGGTAGCGTGATCGATATTGAGCGTATTTCGATCTGCGGCGCGCGCGAGGGGAGGCCAGCCCAGCGGGGGGGGGGGGGACGTCGCCGCTACTCAAAGCGGGGGGGCGTCGGCACCCAAGTGGAAATCTGAGCCGGAGAAATTTTACGGCATAGATACGCGTCAGCAGGCCGATTTTTGTGCCTTTTTTATACGCAAGTTCCTAGAGTGCGCTCCTCCAGATGCGGAGGACCGCGCATGGACATTGCCTACCTTCTAATCGCGCTCGCCCTTGTCGTGACGACCGCGGGCTTTCTGCGGCTCTGCGACCGGCTGGCTCCCCGCTGAGCGCCGTCCCGACCACAGGACCTTCCTGATGAACCTGACGTACGCCCTGGCCACCGCCATTGCGGTGGCGCTGGTCGGCTACCTATGTGTAGCCCTCCTGAAACCGGAGTGGTTCGAATGACTGCGAGCGACTACCTCCAGGTTGGTTTGTTCCTGGCTGTGCTTCTTTTGTTGGTGAGGCCGCTAGGTGCCTACATGGCGCTTGTTTTCGCCGACGAGCCCAACCGCGTCACCCGGATGGGTTCGTGGGTGGAGCGGGGCATCTACCGTCTGTGCGGCGCCGATCCAGCCCAGGACATGAGCTGGAAGCGCTACGCGCTGAGCATGCTGGTGTTCAACGTGCTCGGGCTACTGGCTGTCTACGTGCTTCAGCGGGTACAGCAATGGCTGCCGCTGAACCCGCAGCACTTCGGCGCGGTGCCGCCCGACTCGGCAATGAACACGGCTATCAGTTTCGCCACCAATACCAATTGGCAGGGCTATGGCGGCGAGTCGACCATGAGCTACCTGACGCAAATGCTGGGCCTGGCGGTGCAGAACTTCCTTTCGGCAGCCACCGGCATTGCGGTACTGGTGGCGGTGGTGCGTGGCTTCGTGCGGCGCAGCTCCAACGGCCTGGGCAATTTCTGGGTCGATCTGGTTCGCGCGACGCTCTACGTGCTGGTGCCCTTGTCCCTGATGGTGGCGTTGTTGCTGGTGTCCCAGGGCGTGGTGCAGAACTTCCAAGCCTATGTGGACGTGCCCGTAGCGCAGACCACCAGTTACGCGGAGACGGTCAAGGATGCCGCCGGCAACGTTGAGAAGGACGCCACCGGCAAGGACCTTGCCCGTGACGTCCCGGTGACTACCCAGACGCTGCCGATGGGGCCGGCCGCTTCGCAGATCGCCATCAAGCACCTCGGCACCAACGGCGGCGGCTTCTTCAACGCCAACTCCGCACATCCCTACGAGAACCCGACGCCGCTCTCCAACTTCATCGAGATGCTGGCGATCTTCCTGATTCCCGGCGGACTGTGCGTGACGTTCGGCCGCATGGTGGGCGATCGGCGGCAAGGTTGGGCGATCCTCGCCACCATGCTGGTGATCTTCGCGCCTCTCGCGATCGGCGTCATTGCCGCGGAGCAGGCGGGGAACCCGGCGCTGCGCGATTTGGCGGTGGATGCCCATGCTTCCGCATTGCAGGCCGGCGGCAACATGGAGGGCAAGGAGACGCGCTTCGGCATCGCTTCCTCCGGCCTGTTCGCTGCGGTAACCACGGCCGCATCCTGTGGCGCGGTGAACGCGATGCATGACTCGCTGACGCCATTGGGCGGCTTGGTGCCGATGTGGCTGATGCAACTGGGCGAGGTGATCTTCGGCGGGGTCGGGTCCGGCCTGTACGGCATGCTCGCCTTCGCCGTGGTCGCGGTATTCATCGCCGGGCTGATGGTCGGGCGCACGCCCGAGTACCTCGGCAAGAAGATCGAAGCCTATGAAATGAAGATGGCCAGCCTGGCTGTGCTGCTTCCGTGCGTGCTGGTGGTCGTGGGGACCGCGATCGCGGTGATGGCCCCGGCCGGCGTGGCAGGCATTGCCAACCCCGGTGCGCATGGCTTCAGCGAGGTGCTCTACGCATTGAGCTCGGCCTCCAACAACAACGGCAGCGCCTTCGGCGGTCTATCGGCCAACACGCCGTTCTGGAACGTGCTGCTCGGCGTATGCATGTTCCTGGCGCGCTTCCCGCTGGCCATCGCGATGCTGGCAATGGCCGGCTCGCTGGCCGCCAAGCGCCATGTCCCGGCCTCGGCCGGCACGTTGCCCACCCATACGCCGCTGTTCGTGACGCTGCTCGCTTGCGTGGTGATCGTGGTCGGCGCGCTCACCTTCCTTCCCGCGCTGGCGCTCGGTCCGATCGCCGAGTACCTGATGTCGCTGCAATGAACTACCGGGATACCGCTTCCATGACGACCCATTCCCATGCCGCGCGCGGTTTCGACCGCCCCCTGCTGCTCGCGGCGGCATCGGACGCGTTCCGCAAGATGGCCCCACGCCGGCAGTTCCGCAATCCGGTGATGTTCGTGGTGTACGTGTGCAGCGTGCTCACCACGCTGCTCTGGATCCAGGCGCTCGCCGGCCACGGCGAGGCGCCCACTGGCTTCATCTTCGCCGTGACCCTGTGGCTCTGGTTCACGCTGCTGTTCGCCAACTTCGCCGAGGCCATCGCCGAAGGGCGGGGCAAGGCACAGGCGGCGGCGCTACGCAGTACGAGAAAGGATGTGGTGGCCAAGAAACTGGCGGCACCCGAGCGCGATGCATTCATCACCTACGTCCCGTCCAGCGAACTTCGTACCGGTCAGCACGTGCTGGTCGACGCGGGAGACATCATCCCGGGCGATGGCGAGGTCATCGAGGGCGCGGCCAGCGTGGACGAGAGCGCGATCACGGGGGAGTCCGCCCCGGTCATCCGAGAGTCGGGGGGCGACCGCAGCGCGGTGACCGGCGGCACGCGCGTGCTCTCCGACTGGCTGGTCGTGCGCATCACCCGCAATCCGGGCGAAAGCTTCCTGGACCGCATGATCGCCATGGTGGAAGGCGCTGCGAGGCGCAAGACCCCCAACGAAATCGCGCTGACGATCATGCTGGCGAAGTTCACGCTGATCTTCCTGCTGGCCTGCGCCACGCTGCTGCCGTACTCGATCTACAGCGTGCAGGCGACGGGCAGCGGCCAGCCGATCACGCTCACCGTGCTGACCGCCCTGCTGGTCTGCCTGATTCCCACCACCATCGGCGCGCTGCTGTCGGCGATAGGCATCGCCGGCATGGACCGGATGATCCGTGCCAACGTGATCGCGACGTCCGGCCGGGCAGTCGAAGCCGCGGGTGACGTGGATGTGCTGCTGCTCGATAAGACCGGCACCATCACGCTCGGCAACCGCCAGGCGGATGCGTTCCATCCGGCGCCCGGCGTGGACGAGCGCGCGCTCGCCGAAGCCGCGCAGCTCGCCTCGCTGGCGGACGAGACACCGGAAGGCCGCAGCATCGTGGTGTTGGCCAAGGAACGCTTCGGCCTGCGCGAGCACGACCTGGAGCAACTGCACGCCCAGTTCCTCCCGTTCTCGGCGCAGACCCGCATGAGCGGCGTGGACCTGGGCGATAAGCGCATCCGCAAGGGTGCGGTGGATGCCATCGAGCGTTACCTGGATGCCTGTGGCGGGCATCTTCCTGCGGCCTTGAAGCACACCGCCGAAGACATCGCCCGGCGCGGCGCGACTCCGCTGATGGTGGTCGATGGCCACACGCCGCTGGGTGTCATCGAACTGAAGGACGTGATCAAGGGCGGCATCAAGGAGCGTTTCGCCGAGATGCGCGCGATGGGCATCAAGACCATCATGATCACCGGCGACAACCCACTCACTGCCGCGGCGATCGCTGCCGAGGCCGGCGTGGACGATTTCCTCGCAGAGGCCACGCCGGAGACCAAGCTCAAGCTGATCCGCGACATCCAGGCCGAGAACCGCCTGGTCGCGATGTGCGGCGACGGCACCAATGACGCGCCGGCGCTGGCTCAGGCGGACGTGGCAGTGGCGATGAACAGCGGCACGCAGGCGGCCAAGGAAGCCGGCAACATGGTCGACCTGGATTCCAACCCGACCAAGCTGATCGAGGTTGTGGAGATCGGCAAGCAGATGCTGATCACCCGCGGCGCACTGACGACGTTCTCGATCGCCAACGACATCGCCAAGTACTTCGCGATCATCCCGGCCGCATTCGCCGGCACCTATCCGGCGTTGAACGCGCTCAACGTGATGCACCTGGCCACGGCGCGCAGCGCGATCCTGTCAGCGGTGATCTTCAACGCACTGATCATCGTGGTCCTCATTCCGCTCGCCCTGAAGGGCGTTGCCTACCGTGCCTTGGGTGCCGGCGCGCTGCTGCGGCGCAACCTGCTGGTCTACGGCCTGGGTGGCGTCGTCGTGCCGTTCCTCGGCATCAAGCTGATCGACATGCTGCTGGTGTTGCTCGGCCTGGCCTGATCTGAAGTCATGACCATGCAAGTTCCCAAGCTTTCTGTCTCCTTGCCCGACGCAGAACATCCCGATCTGGAACTGCGATTTTCGGCGAACGACTCGACTCGCGAAGTCGTGATCGCACTGCCTGTCCGCCGGCAAGACACGCGTAAGGCGGGGCCTGTCGCACCTGCTGCGCAGGAATCCGCCGCCGACGACTACGTGCTCGGCGGCTACGCCGGCATCTGAGATCGCCCTCATCTCTCATCCGCGAGCCAGAGTCTCGCTGGAGATCCTCTATGAAGATCCTTTCGATCGTCCTGCCGGGCGCGGCCGTCGCGCTGGCTCTCGTCGCGCCAGTTCACGCCGACGACGCGCCGTCCGCCACCGTGACCGGCAATGCCGCGCTGACGTCCGACTACATGTTTCGAGGCTTGACCCAGACCTGGGGCCAGCCGGCCATCCAGGGCGGCGCCGACCTCGCGCTCGCCAACGGCCTCGCCGCGGGTATCTGGGCGTCTTCGATCAGCGGCAACAGCTATCCGGGCGGCTCCGTGGAGCTGGACCTCTACGCCAGCTACGGCACCGCGCTCGGCCACGATTGGTCCTGGCGAGCCGGCCTCTACAGCTACGTTTACCCTGGCGCCAACCTGGACGAGGCGGGACTCCCCTCGCGTTCGCTGAATACCGGCGAGGCCAACGTCGCGCTCATCTGGAAGCAGTTCACGCTGAAATACAACTACGCGCTCACCGACTACTTCGGTGCCGATGTAGAGCAGGGTTACCGGCGCGATTCCAAGGGCACCCGCTACCTGCAGCTCGATGCAAGCTTCCCGCTCGATGACGCCTGGAGCCTGGCGCTGCATGCCGGCCACACCGATTACGCAACCGTCTTAGTCAGCCCCAATGGCGAGGGCGCGCGCAATCCGGATTACGCCGACGTCGGGGCCACCCTGAAGTATCAGTTCGCCGGCCACTGGTCGGCGAGCCTTGGCCTCACTTACGCCAACAACGAGCGCTTCTACGACCACACTGTCAGCTTCACGAACGCCAGTGACGTGCGCAACGTCGGTGGCACCCGGGCGTTCGTGATGCTGCAGGGCGCGTTCTGATCGGAGACCTCTCATGGCCAAGCTGCTTCGACAATCCCTGGTGATGCTCCTCTTGCTGACCATCGTGACCGGTGTGGTCTATCCACTGCTCGTGACGGGTGTGGCGCAGGGGCTATTTCCCGCGCAGGCCAATGGCAGCCTCGTGATGGAGCACGACAAAGCGGTGGGCTCCCGCCTGATCGGCCAATCCTTCACCGACCCCCGGTACTTCTGGGGCCGGCCGTCGGCAACCTCGCCGATGCCCTACAACGGGGCGGCCTCCGGGGGCTCCAACCAAGGGCCGACCAACCCCGCGCTCACTGCGGCGGTCAAGCAACGCATCGAGGCGCTTCGTGCCGCCGACCCCGGCAATACCGCGCCTGTGCCGGTCGACCTGGTGACCGCTTCAGGGAGCGGTCTGGACCCGCACATCAGCCCCGCGGCGGCGCAGTACCAGGTCGCTCGTGTGGCACGGGTGCGCGGTCTGCCTCAAGCGACGGTAAAGGCGCTGGTGGCGACACACACCTCGGGGCGCCAACTGGGCGTGCTGGGCGAGCCCAGGGTCAACGTGCTGGAACTCAATCTTGCGCTCGACGCCCTGCAGAAGCGCTAACGTAGCGGCATGAACGACACCCGCCAGGCGCGCGCTGACGCCCTGCTCAACACCGTGCAGGAAGAGCAGCAGCGCCGACTCAAGGTGTTTCTCGGCGCCGCGCCCGGCGTAGGCAAGACCTACGCCATGCTTTCGGCGGCTCGCGAGCTAAAGCGCCAGGGCGTGGACGTCGTGATCGGCATCGCCGAAACGCACGGCCGCGCGGAGACCGCGGCGCTGCTGGAGGGCATGGAGGTGCTGACGCGGCGGGCCGTGCGTTACCGCGACCGGGACTTTTCCGAATTCGATCTGGACGCGGCGCTGGAGCGCAAGCCCGACATACTGCTGATCGACGAACTAGCGCACACCAATCTTCCCGGCGGTCGCCATGAGCGGCGCTGGCAGGATGTGGCCGAGCTTCTGGACGCAGGCATCGAGGTCTACACGACGCTCAACGTGCAGCACCTGGAAAGCCTCAACGACCAGGTGCGGCGCATCACCGGCGTGACCGTACGCGAGACGGTACCGGACAGCCTCCTCGATCGCGCGCGCGACATCATGCTGGTGGACCTGCCGCCGCGCGAGCTGATCGCCCGACTCAAGCAGGGCAAGGTCTACGTACCCGAAACCGCGGCCGCGGCGCTGGATGCGTTCTTCTCGCCGACCAACCTCGCCGCGCTGCGCGAGCTGGCCGTGGACATGGTCGCCAGCCATGTGGAAAGCGACCTGCGCGAACACATGCTGGCGCGCGGTGGCGCCATGCCGGTACGCCGGCGCGTTCTGGCCGCGATCGACGGGCATGCGCAGAGCGAGTACCTGGTGCGCGTGGCGCGTCGCATCGCCGAGCGGAGGGGGGCGCCCTGGAGCGTCGTTTACGTGGATACGGGAGATCCGACGGACGCCGTGCGACGCGAGCGCATCGAGGCCGCGATGCGGATGGCGCGGCGTCTCGGCGGTGAGACGGTAATCCTGCGCGGTCATTCCGTGGTCGACGAGCTGCTTGCGCACGCCGAGCATGAGGGAGTCGGCCAGATCATCCTCGGAAGGACACGAGAGCGCCTTCTCGCACGTATGCTGGGACGCTCCTTGACGCAACAGCTGCTGCGACGCGGCGCACATCTGGAATTGACGATCATCGCGACACCGGTGGAGCGGGCTCGCGCCCGGCGCCGGCTGGCCCATGCGCCCGGTGCCCCGCGCGAGTACCTCTTCGCGACGGTGGCTACGCTGGTGGCCTTCGCGCTTGCCTTCATCGGCGACCGCTTTCTTTCGGCGGCCAATCTTTCATTGATCTTCCTGACAGCCGTGCTCGTAGTGGCCGTCCGCGCACGCATGCTGGTGGCCATTTACACGGCCGCGCTGTGCTTTCTGGGCTACAACTTCTTCTTTGCACCTCCGCGCTACACGCTGATGATCGCCAACGCGGACGATCTGCTCGCGGTGACCCTATTCCTGGTGGCGGCGTTGGTCTGCAGCCGACTTGCCACACGACTGGCAAGCCAGGTGCAATCCCTGCGTGCCGCTCAGGTACGCTCGCGAGCCATGCTGGCCCTTGGCCAGAAGCTCGCGGCGAGCACTGATGCGCAGGCGGTACGGCAGGTTGGCGCTGAGGCGATGGCACAGGCGCTTGGTTCGCAGGTGGCCATTCTTGCGCGTGACGCGGACATGCAGCTCCGGGTCGCAGCTTCCATGCCCTCAGGCATGACGTTGTCGCAGCAGGACCTCGGTGCGGCCGAGTGGAGTGAGCAACATGCCGAACCGGCAGGTCGCTTCACGGATACCATCAACGCGGCAAGCTGCTGGACGCTTCCATTGGGCAGCGAGGACAACCGCGTCGGCGTCGCTGCCGTGCGGTTTGGGGCGGAAGCTGTCGAGCCTGATCCGGATCGCCGAGGCCTGGCATTCGCCATGGCGCAGGACATCGGCTTCGCGCTCGAGCGCGCGCGCCTGGCCGACGAACTGCAAAGCGCGCGCGTGATCGGTGAAACCGAGCGGCTACGAAGCGCGCTGCTTTCCTCGGTGTCGCACGACCTGCGCTCGCCCCTTGCCTCGATGATCGGCGCTGCCGGTACGCTGGCCAACTACGAGGACAAGCTCGCGCGTGACGAAAGGCGGGAACTGCTCGAGGCGATCCTCGGCGAAGGCCAGCGGCTGGATCGATACATTCAGAACCTGCTGGATATGACCCGCCTGGGCCACGGCACGCTGAAGCTAAATCGCGATTGGGTGGATGCGGCAGAAATCATTGCGGCCGCGGTCGCACGCCTGCGCAAGTTGTCACCCGAACAGCGCGTCGAGGTGTCCGTACCGCAAGACACCGTACTGCTGTTCGTTCACCCGGCTTTGGTCGAACAGGCACTCTTCAACATCCTGGAAAACGCGGCCCGCTTTTCGCCTCCTGCAGCGCCCGTACGCGTTTATGCACACACGGCCGAGGACCGCTTGGTGATCGATGTGACCGACCAAGGACCTGGCATTCCCGACGAGGAGCGGACCCGCGTCTTCGACATGTTCTATTCGGTAGCACGCGGCGACCGCGCACCGCCGAGTACCGGCCTGGGGCTTGCGATCTGCCGGGGAATGATCGGTGCTCACGGCGGCAGTGTGGAGGCCTTGCCCGGTCCACGAACCGGCACCACCATCCGCGTCACATTGCCCCTCCCGGCGCCTCCGGATACGGCCCCATGAATGCGCCCCGTGTACTGATCATCGATGACGAAGTGCAGATTCGCCGTTTCCTCGATATCGGTCTGCGCGCCGAGGGCTATCAGGTCATGCAGGCCGGCACGGCGGCCGAGGGTCTCGCTCTAGCGCAAATGCGCCCGCCGGATGTGGTCATACTCGATATCGGTCTGCCCGACCGAGAGGGCCATGAGGTTCTCAGCGAGCTGCGCCAATGGAGCAAGGCGCCGATCTTGATGTTGTCCGTGCGCCAGGAGGAGAGTGAGAAGGTGCGCGCACTCGATAGCGGAGCCAACGACTACATGACCAAGCCGTTCGGCATCCAGGAACTGACGGCGCGGTTGCGAGCGCTCTTGCGTAACCGTGCCTCGGTCGCCGGAGAAGATCAGCCTCGCTACGACGATGGTCATCTGACCATAGACCTGGCGCGGCGGGAAGTTAGTTTGGATGGAAAGTCGATCTCGCTGACGCGTAAGGAGTATGCAGTCCTTGCCATGTTGCTACGTCACATTGGTCGGGTTGTGACCCAGCAACAGCTACTTCGTGAAATTTGGGGAGGGACGCACGTGGAAGACACGCACTACCTCCGGATCGTGATTGGAAAGCTACGCCTGAAGCTCAACGATGATTCCGCTGCGCCACGATGGATCAAGACCGAGTCAGGCGTGGGCTACCGCTTCCTGGATGGCACCAAGGAGTCTATGACTGCGGAAAAACAGTGAAGGCACCAGAGGAAAGGTCCTTGCCGCTTACCAACGCCTCCACGAAGGCAATTTTCGGCTGAGAGCAGACGCTGGGGCAGGGCGATAAGGGCCGGTTATCGGGGGTAGGGAAGGCCCCTTTCAATTGAGTTCAGGGGGCGCTACTGACTTGATGCGGCCGCGACTCAAGCGTCGAGCGAATCCAGTCCAGTGCTTCATCAAGATCCAGGTTGGAGCTGGCATAGCTCTGCCGCAACAGGTGCGGTGAAAGGAGTCCGTCCCATTTTTGGCGGACGAGATTACTTGCCTTTGCGAGCAGCTCGTCCACAGGTGCGGCGGGCTCCGAACCGATGTCCGCCAGCAAGTTCTCGATCTCTTCGAGGCTACGGCCAGCACGATGGATCTCGACGCCCAACCGGCCTGTGAATGCCTGCACACCGCGCGACATCAGTAGGCAGGCGATGGCCTCGTTAGCTGCGTCGCCCAGCCAAGTCAACAGGATTGCTTGGCTTCCCTGATCCAGCAGCAAACGATCAGCCAACGCCAACGTGGCGAATGCCTCACGGCCTTCTCGCAGGAAGCGTTGTGCCGTGGAGTCCAAGAAGGGTAGTGCGTCCTGTGCGACAAATATGTTGCGCATTCGCTGCCGAACGTTGGTATGCACGCGTCCGCCGCCACCATTGAATAGCGGGGGAGCGCCGCCCTTGGCGGGCGCGACATGGATCGTCTTGTGCTCTTCGTCGATGGCTTCAATGAGCCAGGTACGTCCTCCAAAGAGTATTCGCTGGCCGGGCGTCATCATTTGGGATACTGGTAGCGTTCCCAGTGCCTTGCCACCGGAAACGATGCGGAACTCCTCGTCGCTGGAGAATGCGGCGTAGAAGGAATAATGATTGACGATCTTGTCGCCAATAGGGCCATGGAGCAGCAAACCTGAGTGATCCTGCGTCAGGATCTCCTTCTGTCCCAGGGTGTGCAGCAGTTCGGCAAAGGCGTCCTTGGACACTCGCTGGAACGGACCGGCTGGGCCGCAGAGAAGACGGAACGCCTGAGTTGCCTGGAGGCCGCCATACTGGGCGATGGAAGACAGGAGTTGCTGCACAAGCGTGGAGTAGTGCGTCCCGTGGACAGCAGGCGGTTCGAACCAGTTCTCCAGCAAGAGCGAGATGACGGCTGACGTCTGCACCGTGTCCAATCGAAGCCGAGTTTCCAAATCGCTCTTCTCGTCCAAGGCGTCCTCGATGACGTAGCCGCGCAGGATGGCAGGTTCGCCGTCGCGTCGACCGGAACGACCGAGTCGTTGCCGAAGGCTTGCAACGGACGGCGGCGTGCCGATCTGCGCCACGCTCTTGACCGCACCGATATCGATGCCCAGCTCCAACGTGCTGGTGCAAATGGCGGTTGCCGCACGCTCACGCTGTTTTAGCGCCGCCTCCGTCTCGTAGCGGATCTCCTTTGACAGATTGCCGTGATGTGGCCAGAACTCGTTGGGGACTCGTGCCTGCTCACAAAGCCCGTTCAAAAGATGGGTATAGCGCTCAACCTCCCGGCGGCTGTTCGGGAAGACGAGGTTGTTGGAGCCGCGCAAGGCTTTGAACATGTGCTGGGCGATCGCAAGTGGTGCGCGCTCCGTCTCCGGATCGTTCTTGTTGCCCGTTCCGTCCGCGGCCATGGGCTCTTCAAAGCCTTTGACCAGGATTAGCAACTGGCCCCCAGTCGATGATGCATTGACCATCGCCACGGGACGGTCGGGCCGAAGGAACTGGGCCGCCAAGCCCATGTCGCCCAGCGTGGCGGAAAGACCGATGCGAGGCACCATGTGCCCCAGTGCGACTTCGATGCGGTGCATCAGCGCCTGCAGTTGCTTCCCGCGTTCGGTGCCGATGAACGCGTGAAGTTCATCGATGATGAAGAAGGTCACCTGCTTGAACAGGGCGGCAATGCTGCCGCCGCGGTTGCACAACGTGGCCTCCAAGGACTCCGGCGTGATCAAGAGCACGCCTGTCGGCTTCTGCACGAATTTCCGCTTGGCAGTTGACGTGATATCTCCGTGCCATGGCCAGACAGGCACGTCCAGGTTCTCGCAGAGGCGATCCAAGCGTCCAAACTGATCGTTGATTAGCGCTTTCAGCGGGCTGATGTAAACAATCAATCCCTCGTCTGGCTGCTTGAGCAGATGGGTCAAGGCGGGAAGGAAAGCGGCCTCGGTTTTCCCCGAGGCCGTGCTGGCAGCGACGATCACATCTTGGTTGCCTGGCAGGATCAGTGGAATGGCCTGTTCCTGCACATCGCGCAGTTCACCCCACCCCTCGGCCCACAGGTAGTGCTGGATCCGTGGATCTAGTTGTAGGAAGGCCTGGGAAGCTGCCATCAGAGTCTGAAGGAAGCCAACTCGTCTTCCGGATCCACGGCCAGATCACTCTTACCGCCCTCATCAGCTTCCACCCGGAGCTCGCCGATCAGGCTTTTCCAGTCGGTGCCGGGGTTCTGTTCCAGGATGGCCAAGAGGTTGATGAAGGAAGTGATCGTGGTACGCGGCGTACGGAAGAAGCTGTCGCCGATACGATTGGCGCAATGCTCCATGAAGCTTGCGATCGCCGGATCGGGAAGCAGGTACCGGGTGGGGTCACCGGCAGCGTATACGTGGCGGATCTTCCCCAGAAGCAGGTAGAAGTCTTCCACCGTCAAGCTTGAAAGGCGCAGCACAGGGCCCGAGAAGTCGACAAGCTCGTTGGTCGCGAAAGCGTTCTGGGCAAGCCGACTTTGGAGTGCCGAATAGCTGTAAATCCCGCGACGCGTATCCATCAGGAACTCCGGCGTGCCGCCAAGTACGAACCCGAGACCCATGGCTGTTCCCTGCAGGGAGTCGTTCAGCATGCGCAGGATCTGTTCGTAGTTAGAGCTGCGTGCTTGCGAGTTGGAAAGCTTGTAAAGGTTGACCATCTCATCCAGACACACGAACAGTCCCGCGTAACCGGCCAAGCGCACGAACCTGGCCATGAGTTTCAGCTGATCGTAGATCGATGCATCATCGACGATCGTGCGTACGCCCAGTGCCGCGCGTGCGTCGGTTCGAGTTGCGAACTCGCCTCGCAACCACCGGACGGCGTCTGACTTCCGCTGTTCGTTTCCTTCCTCGACACCACGGCAGTAGGTCGCGATGACATCGGCAAAGTCGTAACCGTTAACGAGTTCGGTCAACTGTTCCAGCTTCGACCGAATGACCTGATCGGTGGACAGGTTCTGTGCTTTCGCTTCGGACTTGGCCGTGGCGATGAACTTCTCGACCACGCCGGACAAGGCGCCACCCTCTGATTTAGTTCGCGTGGCCAAGTTGCGCATGAGCTCGGCGTACAGCGACCGTGCCTGCCCGCCAGACGCGTGCAGGCGTCGATCGGGATTGAGGTCGGCGTTGGCCACGACGAGCTTGCGCTCCATACCGATAGCGCGAATCAGGTTGAGAAAAAAGGTCTTGCCTGCACCATACTCGCCGATGACGAAGCGGAACGATGAGCCACCGTCAGCAACGCGGTCGATGTCCGCGACTAACGCTTCGATCTCCCGCCCTCGGCCGACCTGGATCAGGTGTTGGCCCGCGCGGGGCACGACGCCGGCGCGCAGAGATTGGAGAACGGCGTCGCGATCCTTGGGGCGAATGGGAGCATTCATGCTTCGATCTTCTCAAGCAGTTTGGTGTTCACTGAAACCGGATCCTCGCCTTCGAACAGTGGCTCGTCGAACGCGTCGAAAGCTGCCTCGTTGATCTGTTCCATCGCGCCGTCGAGCATCAGGTCCAAGTCAGCGGCAGCGTCCACGAGTTCGGCACGCGTCCACTCGGGCCGCGACAGCAGCAAGCGCAGCAGAGCGGCATGGTCCTCGTCCAAGCCCAACAGCGCATTGGCTCCGTCTTCAAGTTCCGGTTCCGGAGCGGCTACCGCAGGCGCGGGCGTGCTGTCGGCCTCCTCGGCAAAGATCTCCGACAGCAGCGCCGAGACTCGTACCGTGTCTTCCTGCAATGCCGCGATACGTTCGGCATCCAGGCGGAAGCCCTGCCTCTCGGCCTGAGAAGTGGACACAGGCGTGCCACCGGAAGCAGCGGCGTGGATTGCGCTGAAGACGCTCTTCGGCTCTACGCCGAGAGCTCTATAGACCTTTTCCAGGAACTTCACTTCATCGGGCGAAACGAAGCCGTCGGCCTGGGCCAGCGTCGCCATAAAGGCAGCGAGCGTCTCGCGCGCCGCGTTGGGCAAGAGCTCCAACTTCTTCTTCAGTGCCGCCAGGTTCATGGGCGATGCGGTCAACCATTGGAGATGTGCGTGCAGTCTGCGGCGCTCCGCGAGGGTAAGGTGCGTCCATCCTTCGATCTCCGCCCGCAGATGTGCGACCTCTCGATCATGGAAGACTCCGTCGGCTTGGGCTACGGCCGAGGCCAACTGCAGCGTCAATGCAGCCGTTTGATACTCGGCACGCGATCCCACGTCCGAATCCACGAGTTGTTGAGCGAACAACACGACCGTGTCCTGCTCGCCTGGCGCCTTTGCACCCGCAAGGACATGCGGCTCCATCCCAATCTCCACGCCTTCAAGCGCCCGTGCCAGGCTCCGTGCACGATCGCGATTGACCGTTTGGTTAGCACCTCCCAGCGCCGCAAGAAGTTCCTTCAGCGGCAACGACAGTCGGCCGTCGCGCATCTGTGCGGTCAATGCTCGCAACTTTGCTTGGGTGGCTGCGGGCCAGAGGGTGGCGGGCAACAGCAAAAGCCCCTCCAACACTCCGGCCGCCGCAGGATCCTTTCCGACGAGGCGACTATAAGAACCAAGCTCGTCCGTGCACTGATTCGCAACCTCCATCAGTTTCCTGATGGGGGCGGTCAAGGCCGTGACATCCGGAACATCCCCGAAGGTCATCGTGATATTCGCGCCGCGGAGCCCCGCCGAGGCGGCTTGGTAGACGAACTTGAGCTTGGTGCGGTTTTGCGGAAGCACCAGTCCAGGCCCGAGGATTTCGTGATAGCGCTGAGCGAACAGGCGCTCGAACTCGTTGGGGCAACGAGAGGCGGCGGTGCGCAGGTAGCATTGCGGGCTCGAACGGATCCACGCCAACGCGAGATGCGCGGGAAGCGGGGCGCGGTCGACGGCGGTCTGGCCGAGAGCCAGTCGAAGATACGGTGGCAGCTCATAAGTTCTCGGGAAATCCGGGACGGGCTGCTTGTAAAGCTGACTAGACTTTCCGTCCAGCTCGATGCAACTCAGAAGTTCGCCGGCGTAGCGGTTGAACGATCCGGATTTCTCGCCATAGATCGCAAGTAGTCGCCGGAGCTCGACGACTATGGCTGGCCAGTCATTTCGCGCGGCGGGGTCGTCGCGCGAGTCCACGATGACTCGACGTTCGAGTCCGTAGAAGAACAAGAACACGTATCCGATGTCGCAGTCGGGGTTCGAGCGGCCTTCCGACAACCAGTTCAGATATGCGCGTCGTTCCTCTGGGGAAGCTTCGGCATAGCTGGGCCAATACCCCATCTGACGTGCGCGGTAGTTGCCCACACGCGCCACGGGGTATTGGCCACTGATCAGGCATGGGTCGGTGCCACCAGTGAGTGCCTTCAGCCTCCCGCCGACATAAAACATGCCGCCCGGCAAGCTCACGCCGGCGACTTCGATGCTTTCTCCAGGGGGTACCCAGCGCCCATCGCCGAAGCCGCCAGGCGCCTTCGGAATGGCGTGCGAGGCGACGAGACTTTCGGACGCGGCTGACGGGGAATAGAACTTGTCTGCCTCGGCGGGAAAGTCCGTCCGACCAGGGGCAGTCCTCATGGGAATCGACGACGGCGCATGGCTGGGCATCGCCGGCCGCGACGGAGCCTGGCGCGCCGATTGAGGCGAGGGGATACCCTTGAGTTGCTGCGCAGGCCTGTGGGCAGAGCGTTGAGACTGGTCCGCAGCGATCAGCTCGGCTAGGGTGGGTTCGGGCCGGTGGGCGTCGCCACTTGGGGAAGCCTTGTGAGCACTCGCCTTCTGGCCCACATGCCTGATAGCCAAGTAAGCGACAAGGGCAATCCCGCCGATCACTCCAAGCCCAATCCAGACCTCCTTGGGCACCATGGCGACTAGCACCAGTACCCCGACGACCAGCCACAGGCCGCCCCCCGTCGAACGTTTCGCCATCTGAACCCCCCCTGTTCCTTCTGGGTCCCATACCTCACTCCAATCTGAGATCATACGCCTGAGGTGGCCCGGCTTTCTCGGACACATTAGTTAAGCACTCATGGCCTCGTCATCGACGCTGGCCGGCGTTCGGTAGGCGAGTGTTTGATGCAGCCGCTTGCGGTTGTAGAAGCCCTCGATGTAGCTGAGGATGGCCATCCCGGCCGCTTCGCGTGTGGCGAAGACCTGGCCGTGGGTGAGCTCGTTCTTCAAGGTCGAGAAGAAGCTCTCCGCACAGGCGTTGTCGTAGCAGTCGCCGTGCCCGCTCATGCTTGGCCGAAGCCCATGTGCGGCCATCAATCACCGGTAGTTCCCTGAGCTGTAGAGCAACCCCCGATCCGTGTGATGGATAAGGGTAGGGCGATTAGTCGGTGTTATCGGGGGTACGGGTTGGACAGGAGCTCACCGCTCGCAGCCAACGGAAGCGGATCAGCCGGGTGACTTCTTCGGATCGGCGGCACGCGGATATGTGCGCTGATCTCGAGGCCATCCGCCAATGGGGAGCGAACGACCTCATCACGCTCCTCGAGCCGCACGAATTCGAGGAGCTCGGCATTCTGGATTTGCCAGAACGAGCCCAGGCCCACGGCCTGGCATGGCACGGTCTCCCCATCACCGATGGGCACGCGCCCGACGACAGGTTCCTCAGCCGTTGGTCCATGCTGGCTCCCCAATGGATGGAACGCCTGCAGAGGGGCCAACGCATCGTCGTTCACTGCAAAGGCGGTCTCGGCCGGGCCGGCACGGTTGCATGCCTGTTCCTTTTGGACACGGGGAGTGCGTCGAGTGCGGACGAGGCCATTCAGCAGGTTCGTCTCGTGCGACCTGGGGCCATTGAGACGCGGGATCAGGAGGTTTTTCTCCAGGACTGGTTCCCACGCGGCAACCCGCCGGATGCAGGGGGACATGCATAGCCGATCGCTCGGACAAGAAGTCCAAAGAAATCAATAGGTGGCGCGAACATCTGCGTTTGGTCACGAACTTCTGAAGCTTGACTACTGCGCTCACCGCAGGCGCCGTATTATATTTGACATAATATGCATTATGCGAAACGAAGGATGGCCAAGCGCCTGAGGCGTCGGCTGTTGCTGCGCCCACAGGCGGCGGAATGCCCACCCCCTCCCGGAAGCGTCGGCGCCGGCGTGCGTGGCTGGTCAGCGCGGAAGGCTTCCGCGAACTGCGGCTGTCCTGCCTGCTGAGCCGGCGCACGGCGGCGGCGTTCCTCGGCGTCAGCCCGGATACGGTGCGCCGCTGGGACCGGGGACGTCAGCGCGTGCCGTGGGCCGTGGTGCGCCTGCTGCGGCTCCAGCGCCTCGGCGACCTGGGCGCGCTGGCGCCGGCATGGGACGGCTGGCGCATCGACCGCGACGCGATCTGGTCGCCGGAGGGCTTCGCCTTCCGCGTCGGCGAGGTCGGCTGGTGGGGCCTGCTGGTGGCGCAGGCCCGCGCCTTCCGGGAGCGCTACGACCGCGAGGCCCAGGGTGTCGGGCCGTGCGCTCACGACTGCGATTTCCGGCGCTTCTTTGCCGGCTGAGCCGATGCCTCGGCGATCAGTTGCTGGAGGTATTCGATGCCTTCGTTCTCCGGGAAGAACCCGACCACGTCGGCGACAGACAGGCCGTAGCGCTTACGGAGCGCGAGGAAGTCGGCCTTGGCCCTGGTGAGTCGATCCTCGCCGGTCGCCGCTGCCGCCGTGCGATCGAGAACGGCAAGTTCTTCCTGGAAGCGACGATAGGCGTCGTGCGGTACCGCCATGGGGCAATCACCGTTGGTTGGGGAGATGCGTATTTTTGCATGCTCTGGGCGGCATGCACGCCTGCGCGCGACCGCTGCCGGCCGTTGATCGGCGTCAACACGCCCGCCGGGCCATCGGCGAGGCTGGGCGCGTGCAAGGCTGGCGGGCGTCGCGATGGGAAGGTCGATCATCCACAAACGCCCCGTGGGCGATGAAGGCGCGCCGAACCTGGCGAATTACGCCGAGGCCTGCCATGCGTTCCGCTGGGATGCGGCGCGCGCGGAGCTGGCCGGCCTGCCCGGCGGCGGCATCAACATCGCCCACGAGGCGGTCGACCGGCACGTCGCGGAAGGTCGCGGCGATCGCGTCGCGTTGCGCCTGATCGCGCGCGACTGGCGGGTGCGCGACATCCGCTATGCGGAGCTCGCCACGCTCGGCAGCCGTTTTGCGCATGCGCTGGAAACGCTCGGCGTCGGCCGCGGCGAACGCGTGTTCACCCTGCTCGGCCGCGTCCCCGAACTGTACGTGGCCGCGTTGGGTACCTGGAAGCGCGGCGCGGTGCTGTGCCCGCTGTTCTCGGTGTTCGGTCCGGAGCCGATCCGCGCGCGCATGGCGATCGCCGAACCGGCCGTACTGGTGACGACCGCGCAACTGTACCGACGCAAGGTGGCGCCGATCCGCGATCAACTGCCGTACCTGCGCACGGTGATCCTGGTCGACGGCGGCGAAGGCGGCCTCGACTGGAAGACGTTGCTCGACGCGGCACCTGACCGGTACGAAACGGCGCGCACCGCCGCCGGCGACCTCGCCACCCTGCACTTCACCAGCGGCACCACCGGGCGGCCGAAGGGCGCGATGCACGTGCACGAGGCGGTGGTCGCGCACCGCATCACCGCGCGCTATGCGCTCGACCTGCACGAGGACGACCTGTTCTGGTGCACCGCCGATCCGGGCTGGGTGACCGGCACCTCCTACGGCATCGTCGGGCCGCTGTCGATCGGCTGCACGCTGATCGTGGACGAGGAAGAGTTCGACGCCGAACGCTGGTACCGCATCCTCGAAGAGCAGCGCGTGAGCGTGTGGTACACCGCGCCGACCGCGATCCGCATGCTGATGAGGGCAGGCACCGACCTGCCCGCGCGCCACGACCTCTCCGCGCTGCGCTTCATCGCCAGCGTCGGCGAGCCGCTCAATCCGGAAGCGGTGCTGTGGGGCGAACGCACGCTCGGACTGCCGATCCACGACAACTGGTGGCAGACCGAGACCGGCGGCATCATGATCGCCAACTACGCGGCGATGGACATCAAGCCCGGTTCCATGGGCCGCCCGCTGCCGGGCATCGAGGCCGCGGTCGTGCGTCGCACCGAGCGCGGCGTCGAACCGGTCGACGCGCCGGACACGCAGGGCGAACTGGCGCTGCGCCCCGGCTGGCCGGCGATGTTCCGCGGCTACCTCAAGGAAGACGCGCGTTACGCCAAGTGCTTCGTCGACGGCTGGTATCTCAGCGGCGACCTAGCCCGCCGCGATGCCGACGGTTACTACTGGTTCGTCGGCCGCGCGGACGACGTGATCAAGTCGGCCGGCCACCTGATCGGGCCGTTCGAGGTCGAGAGCGTGCTGATGGAGCACCCGGCAGTCGCCGAGGCCGGGGTGATCGGCGTGCCCGACGCGGTGGCGCTGGAAACGGTCAAGGCGTTCGTCGCGCTGAATCCCGGATTCGAGCCCAGCGAAGCGCTGCGCAGCGAGCTGCTGGCACATGCGCGCAAACGGCTGGGCCCGGCGGTGGCGCCGCGCGCGATCGACTTCCGCCCGTCCCTGCCCCGCACGCGCTCCGGCAAGATCATGCGCCGCCTGCTGAAGGCGCGCGAACTCGGCCTGCCCGAAGGCGACCTGTCCACGCTGGAGGAAAGCGCGTGACCGCGCCCGAGCCGCACAAGGTGCGGGTGACGCGCGAACACGCGCGCGAGCTGCTGCGGCAGATGATCCTGGTGCGGCGCTTCGAGGAAGCCTGCATCGAGCTGTACGGCGCGCAGAAGATCCGCGGCTTCCTGCACCTCTACATCGGCGAGGAGGCGAACGCGGTCGGGGTGATGCAGGCGCTGACGCCCGACGACGCCATCGTCGCCACCTACCGCGAGCACGGCCACGCGCTGATCCGCGGCATTCCGCCGACCGCCGTGATGGCCGAAATGTTCGGCAAGGCCACCGGCTGCAGCCGCGGCCGCGGCGGCTCGATGCACCTGTTCGACGTGTCCAGACGCTTCTACGGCGGCAATGCCATTGTCGGCGGCGGCCTGCCGCTGGCGGTCGGGCTGGCGCTGGCCGACAAGCTGCGCGGGCTCGCGCGCGTGACCTGCTGCATCTTCGGCGAAGGCGCCGCCGCCGAGGGCGAGTTCCACGAATCGCTGAACCTGGCGGCGCTGTGGAAGCTGCCGGTGCTGTTCGTCTGCGAGAACAACCGTTACGCGATGGGCACCGCGATCGAGCGCTCGGAATCGGTGCCGGACATCCGCCGCCACGCCGAGGCCTACGGCATCGTCGCCGAAGAGGTCGACGGCATGAACGTGGTCGACGTCGAGGTCGCTGCCCGCCGCGCCGCGGAAGCGGTGCGCGCAGGCGACGGCCCGCGTTTCCTGGAAAACCACACCTACCGGTTCCGCGCGCACTCGATGTTCGATCCCGACCTGTACCGCGACAAGGCCGAAGTGGAGGCATGGAAGCAGCGCGGCCCGGTGGTGCGCTTCACGCAATGGGTGCTCGACACGAACACGCTGCATCGGGCCGACATCGACGCCATCGAAACGGAAGTGGCGCAGACGATCGCGGACGCGGTCGCCTTCGCCGAGGCGTCGCCGCTGGAGCCGGTCGAGGACCTGCTGCGCGACGTCTATGCGCCCCGCCCCGCCGCGCCGGGGGCGCCCGCGTCATGAGCGCGACACGCCGCATCACCTATCGCGAGGCGGTGCGCGAAGCGCTGCGCGAGGCCCTGCTGCGCGATCCGCGCGTGTTCCTGATGGGCGAGGACGTCGGCCGCTACGGCGGCTCCTATGCGTGCTCCAGCGGGCTGCTGGCGGAATTCGGCGAGGAACGCATCCGCGACACGCCGCTCAGCGAGTCCGGCTTCGTCGGCGCCGGCATCGGCGCGGCGATCGGCGGCATGCGCCCGATCGTCGAGGTGATGACGGTCAACTTCAGCCTGCTGGCGCTGGACCAGATCGTCAACAACGCGGCCACCGTGCGGCACATGTCCGGCGGGCAAATCGCCGTGCCGGTGGTGATCCGCATGGCCACAGGCGCCGGGCGCCAGCTCGCCGCGCAGCATTCGCACAGCCTGGAATGCTGGTACGCGCACGTGCCGGGGATCCGCGCCGTGGCGCCGGCCACCGTCGCCGATGCGCGCGGCATGCTGTGGACGGCGCTGCAGGAACCGAATCCGGTGGTGATCTTCGAGCACGCCACGCTGTACAACGACGAGGGCGAAGTACCAGGCGAAGGCGAGCTGGCCGTCGACATCGACCGCGCGGCGGTGCGCCGCGCCGGCGACGACCTCAGCCTGATCACCTACGGCGGCAGCCTGAAGAAGGCGCTGGCCGCGGCGGACGCGCTGGCCGGCGAGCGCATCGGCTGCGAGGTGATCGACCTGCGCACGCTGCGGCCGCTGGACGAGGAAACGATCCTCGCCTCGGTGCGCAGGACGCATCGCGCGCTGATCGTCGACGAAGGCTGGCGCAGCGGCAGCCTCGCCGGCGAAATCGCCGCACGGATCGCCGAGGAGGCGTTCTTCGACCTCGACGCGCCGGTGCGGCGCGTGTGCAGCGCCGAGGTGCCGATCCCCTACCCGCGCCATCTCGAGGAGGCCGCCACGCCGCAGGTCGATGGCATCGTCGCCGCGGCGCGCGGCCTGGTGCGCCGATGATCGAGTTCCGCATGCCCGCGCTCGGCGCCGACATGGAGGCCGGCACGCTGGTCGAGTGGCTGAAGCGGCCGGGCGAGCGCATCGCGCGCGGCGACGCGGTCGCCGTGGTGGAGACGCAGAAAGGTGCCATCGAAATCGAGTCGTTCCAGCCGGGCGTGCTGCGCGAAATCCGCGTCGAGACCGGCGCGCGCGTTCCGGTCGGCGAGGTGCTCGCGTTGATTGACGGCGAGGCCGGGGCCGCCGCGGCAGCACCCGTCCACGCAACCGCGGAAGCGCCGGCACGCGCCATCGCCGCCGCGCCGCCGCCCCGCCCCGGCGCAGCGGCGGAGCCGGAGCCGGAACCGGTCGTACTGTCCGGCCAGCGGCGCGTACCGATATCTCCGCTCGCACGCCGTCTCGCCGAGGAGCGCGGCATCGACGTCGCGACGCTGCAACCCGGCGCGGACGGCACCATCGGCCTGGCCGAGGTCGAGGCCGCACGCGCCGCCCTCGCGCCGGCGGGCGCACCCGCGGCGCGAGCAGCCGGCGAACGCGGGCTCGACCTCGCCGCCATGCGCAGGGCGATCGCCGCTGCGATGGCGCGCTCGCACCGCGAGATACCGCACTACTTCGTCAGCTCGACGCTCGACCTCGCGCCGCTGCTCGCGTGGCTGGAGCGCACCAACGCGACGCGCGCGCCGCCTGGGCGACTGCTGTACCTGGTGCCGCTGCTCAAGGCGGTGGCGCGCGCGATGGCGTCGGCGCCGGAACTCAACGGCCACTACGAGGCGGACGTCTTCACGCCGTCCGCCGCGGTGCACATGGGCGTCGCCATCGCCATGCGCGGCGGCGGCCTGATCGCGCCCGCGATCCACGACGTCGACCGCCTCGATCTCGACACGCTGATGGCGAAGCTCGACGACCTGGTGCTGCGCGTGCGCGGCGGGCGCCTGCGCAGCTCGGAGCTGGCCGACCCGACCGTCACCGTGTCCAACCTCGGCGAGCACACCGCCGACGCCATCCTGCCGGTGATCTACCCGCCGCAGGTCGCCATCGTCGGCTGCGGCCAGATTGTGCCGCGTCCGTGGGTGAGCGACGGCGGGCTGGTGGTCCGGCCCACCATGACGATCACCGTCGGCGGCGATCACCGCGTCAGCGACGGGCGCAGCGCGGCGAAGTTCCTCGCCCGCGTCGAGGCGCTGCTGAAAACGCCGGAGGCGCTGTGAGCGCGCGCGACGCCATCGAAGTGGCGAGGACCGCGCTGCTCGCGGTCGCGCCCGACCTGGCTGGCGAGCGCATCGCCCCCGATGCGCCGTTCCGCGACCAGTTCGACTTCGACTCCATGGACTTCATGCACTTCGTGGCCGGGCTCGCCAAGGCGACCGGCATCGACATCCCCGAGCGCGACTACCCGCGGCTGCAAAGCCTGGCCGACTGCGCGCGCTATCTGCACGAGCGCGGCTGGCGCTGAAGGCCGCGTCCTGTCCCTCAGCCGGAGCCCCACGCCCGCGCGGCCTGCGCGATCACCGCCTCCTCGTCGGTCGGCACGACCAGCACGTCCACGGCCGAGCCCGGGGCGCCGATGCGCGCGGCGTGGCGTGCGTTGGCCTGCGGATCCAGCGCGACGCCCAGCCAGCGCAGCCGTGCGCAGATGCGCCGGCGCATGTCCGCCGAGCGCTCGCCGATGCCGGCGGTGAACACCAGTGCGTCGATGCCGTCCAGCGCGGCGACCATCGTCGCCAGTTCGCACGCGGCCCGGTAGGCGAACAGCTCCAGCGCCTCCGCGGCGCGGGCGTCGTCGCTCGCCTCGAGCACGCGCACGTCGTCGCTGAGCCCGGACACGCCGAGCAGGCCGCTGCGCTCGTTCAGCAGATCGGCGAGCCGTTCGGCGTCCAGTCCCTTCTCCTGCAGCAGGTACAGCAGCACGCCGGGATCGATCGCGCCGCAGCGGCGCGCCATCATCAGGCCGTCCATCACCGTGAAGCCCATCGTCGTGGCCACGCTGCGCCGCGCGCGCATGGCGCACAGGCTCGCACCGTGGCCGAGGTGCGCGACCACCACGCGGCCGTCCGCGCGCGGACCGAGCAAGCTTTCCAGGCGTCCGGCCACGTAGGCGTAGGAAAGCCCATGGAAGCCGTAGCGCACGACGCCCGCGTCGGTCAGCGACCGCGGCAGCGCGAAGATCTGCGCCAGGCGCGGCATGGTGCGATGGAACGCGGTATCGAAGCAGGCCACCTGTGGCACGTCGGGCCAGCAGGCCATCGCGGCCTGCACCACGGCGAGGCTCTGCGGCTGGTGCTGCGGGGCGAGCGGCACCAGCCGCGCCAGCGCGTCGATCGTTCCGGCGTCGAGGCGCGTCGGTTCCGCGAAGGCGTCGCCGCCGTGCACGACGCGGTGGCCGATCGCTTCCACGTCGAAGTCCCCCCAGCGGCGCCGCAGCCGCACCATCAGCCAGCGCGCCAGGTGCGCGGGGCTGCCGTCGGCCGGCAGGTCCGCCGTGTCGCCCAGCGCTTCCGCAGCCGGTTCGCGCAGCCGCAGGCGCGCGCCGGCGCCGATGTTCTCGATCGCGCCGCGCAGCACCGGCGCCACGGCATCGCCGCGGTAGGCGGCGAACTTCAGGCTGGAGGAGCCTGCGTTGAAGACCAGCACGCCGCGCGCCGCGTTCACGCCATGCCACCCGTGGTCGGAACGCGCGCGCTCATGCGGTCAGCGCTGCCACGCGATCATCGCCAGTTCGGCCGGCAGGAACGCGTCCGCATGCCACGGCCGGATCCGCGGCGTGTAGTCGGACGGCGCGCGCCCGTCGGGCACGGTCACGTCGTAGAGGTAGCCGTGCACGGTGCCGGGAATCGGATCGCCGCAGCGCATCGGCAGGCACACGCCCTCCAGCGGCGGCGCCGGCTCGGCATAGATCTCCACCCGCACCATCTCCGGGGAGAACTCGCCGAGGTAGACCGGCACGCCGAATCGCCACGCGCCGCGCTCGCGCTTCGCCTCGACGTCGCCGAAATGGACCTCGTGCCAGCCCGACTCGATCGCGACCTGCCACGCGCCCAGCTCGCGCGCCAGGCGCGCCCCGTTTTCGGTACGCCGGTGCAGCGCCGACGCGGCGCCGCGGTAGAACTGTTCGAGATACTCGCGCAGCATGCGGTTGCTGCTGAAGCGCGGCGCCAGCAGCGACATGCTCGCGCGCATCCGCGCCACCCACTGGCGCGGGATGCCGCGGGCATCGCGGTCGAAGAAGGCCGGCACCACCTCGTCCTCGAGGATGCGGTAGAGCCGCTCGGCGTCTTCCGCGTCGGCCACGCCGTCGCCACGGTCGGTCGCGCTCGCGATGGCCCAGCCGCACGCCGGATCGAACGCTTCCGCCCACCAACCGTCGAGCACCGACAGGTTCAGGCCGCCGTTGACCAGCACCTTCATGCCGCTGGTGCCGCAGGCTTCCCACGGCCGCCGCGGCGTATTGATCCAGACGTCGACGCCCTGCACGAGATGCTGCGCCAGGGCCATGTCGTAGTCGTCGAGGAACACCGCGCGCAGGCGCACGCCGGGTCGGCGCATGAACTCGATCCAGGCGTGGATCAGGCGCTTGCCCTCCTCGTCCTGCGGATGCGCCTTGCCGGCGACGATCAGTTGCACCGGCCGCTGCGGATCGCGCAACAGGCGCGCCAGGCGCTCCGGGTCGTGCAGCGGCAGGTTGGTGCGCTTGTAGGCGGCGAAGCGCCGCGCCAGGCCCAGCGTCAGCGCATTCGGATCGAGCACCTGCGCGGCCTCGGCGATCCGCCGCTGCGACTCGCCGCGCTGGCCGAGCTGCCAGGCCAGGCGTTCGCGCGCATAGTGCACCAGGTCGCGGCGCTGGTCGGAGGCGAGCGCCCACAGCGTTTCGTCGTCGACCGTGGCGACCGCCGCCGGCAGCGCTTCCTGTTCGCCGCGCCAGCGCTCCTTGCCGCAGGCCGTCGTCCACACCCGGTCCGACCACGGCGAATCCCACGAGGGCACGTGCACGCCGTTGGTGACGTGCCGCACCGGCACCTCGTGCGGCGGCCAGCGCGGGAACAGCGGGCCGAACAGGCGCCGGCTGACCTCGCCGTGCAGTTGGCTGACCGCATTGGTCTGCGCGCAGCCGCGCAACGCCAGGTAGGCCAGGTTGAACGGCTCGTCGTCGTTCAGCGGATCGCGCCGTCCCAGCGCGAGCAGGTCGCGCGGCGGGATCTCGAAATCCGCCAGGTAGTCGCGCGAGTACTTGTAGACCAGGTCCGGCGCGAACGCGTCGAACCCGGTCGCCATCGGCGTGTGCGTGGTGAACACGTTGCCGGCGCGCGTCGCCCACCACGCCTCCCAGAACGACGTGCCCGCGCGGCGCATGAACCTGCGCGCGCGCTCCAGCGTGGCCAGCGCCGCATGGCCTTCGTTGATGTGGCACACGGCCGGCTCGATGCCGAGCGCCTCGAGCATCGCCCATCCGCCGATGCCGAGCACGACTTCCTGCAGCAGGCGCATCTCGGCGCCGCCGCCGTAGAGCTGCGCGGTGATGCCGCGGTCCGCCGCGCCGTTGCTGACGTCGTTGCTGTCGAGCAGGTACAGCCGCGCGCGGCCGACGTTCGCCTGCCAGACGCGCAGCGAGAGCGTGCGCCCCGGCAGCTCGAGCCGCACCGTCAGCCAGGAGCCGTCGGCGCCCAGCGCGGGCTGGATCGGCAAACTGGACGGCTCGTTGTTGGGGTAGGCCTCGGCCTGGCGCCCATCGGCGTCGATGATCTGGCGGAAATAGCCTTCCTGGTAGAGCAGGCCGACGCCCACCACCGGCAGGCCGAGGTCGCTCGCGGTCTTGAGGTAGTCGCCGGCGAGCACGCCGAGCCCGCCGGCATAGAGCGCCACCGCCTCGCTCAGGCCGAACTCCATGCTGAAGTAGGCGACCGTCCCCGGCGGCTCGAGCGGACACCGCGCGCACCATCCCGCCTCCTGCATGTAGCTGCGATGTTCCTCGACCGCGTGCGCCAGCTCCGCTGCGAAGCTCGCATCCATGGCGAGGCTCTCCAGGCGCTGCTGCGGGACGTTCTGCAGGATCGCCCACGGGTTCTGCGTGCGCTGCCAGAGTTCGGCGTCGATGCGGTTCCAGAGCACGTCGCTGGCGTGGCTCCAGGTCCAGTGCAGGTCGAGCACCAGTTCGGTCAGCGCTTCGAGCCCTTCAGGCAGCGCGCGCGGCAGGAATACGTGCATCGATGCAGCCTCCTCCGCCGTCACGACCGGCGATCGGCAGCGCCCGCGGCGATCCGCGCGTTCACGTGATCACCGTCGCGCGCTCGCGGCCGAAGCGTTCGCGCAGTTGCAGCAGCGCGTGCGCCGCCTCCAGCAGCGGCGCGAGGTGTGGTTCCGGATCGCCGGCGGCGCCGTCGCGGCGATAGCGTTCGAGGTACACGCGCAGGGTGGCGCCCGCGGTGCCGGTGCCGGAAAGCCGGAAGACCATGCGCGAGCCGTCGGCCAGCACGATGCGGATGCCGCCGTGCTCGCTGGTCGCCCCGGTCACCGGGCTGCGGTAGGCGAAGTCGTCCGCGAGGACGACCGCTTCGCCGGCGAAGCGGGCTGCCGCGAGCGCGGGCAGGCGCTGCCTCAGCGCGTCGACCGCCTCGGCGGCGGCAGCGGCGTCGAGATCCTCGAAATCGTGGCGCTGGTAATAGCTGCGGCCGAACGCGCGCCAGTGCGCGTCCAGCGCCCGCGCCGGTGTCATGCCGGTGGCGGCGATGATCGACAGCCAGCACAGCACCGCCCACAGCCCGTCCTTTTCGCGGAGATGGTCCGAACCGGTGCCGAAGCTCTCCTCGCCGCAGATGCTGCACAGGCCGGCGTCCAGCAGGTCGCCGAAATACTTCCACCCGGTCGGCGTCTCGTAGCAGGCGATGCCGAGCGAGGCGGCGACGCGGTCCAGCGCCGTGCTGGTCGGCATCGAGCGCGCCACGCCGGCGAGGCCGTCGCGGTAGGCGGGGATGCGGCGCGCGTGCTCGACGATCAGCGCCAGCGAATCGCCGGGCGAGACGAAGCAGCCGCGGCCGAGGATCAGGTTGCGGTCGCCGTCGCCGTCGCAGGCGGCGCCGAAGTCGGGCGCGTCGGCGGCATTCATGCGTTCGACCAGCGCGTGCGCGTGCACCAGGTTGGGATCGGGGTGGCCGCCGCCGAAATCCGGCAGCGGCTGCGCGCGCACCACCGTGCCGGCCGCGGCGCCGAGCCGTTCCTCGAGGATGTGCACGGCGCAAGGGCCGGTCACCGCGTGCATGGCGTCGAAGCACATGCGGAAGCCGCCGCGGAACAGCGCGCGCAGCGCGCCGAAGTCGAACAGGCGTTCGAGCAGCGCCACGTAGTCGGCGAGCGGGTCGAACACGCTCACGCGCGTCGCGCCGACCTGGTGGTCGGATTCGCGGCCGAGGTCGAGGTCCGCGAGCCGGACGCTGCGGAAGCGGTCGATCTCCAGCGTGCGCCGGTAGATGCGCTCGGTGACCTCCTCCGGCGCTGGGCCGCCGTTGCGCACGTTGAACTTGACGCCGAAGTCGGCATCGATGCCGCCCGGATTGTGGCTGGCCGAGAGCATCAGGCCGCCGAGCGCCATGCGCGTGCGGATCACCGCCGACATCGCCGGGGTGGAGAGCAGGCCGTCGCGCGCGACCAGGATCCGGCCGAAGCCGTTGGCGATCGCCATGCGGATGATGGTCTGGATGGCGGGCACGTTGAAGTAGCGCCCGTCGCCGCCCAGCACCAGCGTCTCGCGCGCCAGCGGCGCGTCGGCGGCGGCGACGTCGAAGACCGCCTGCACGAAGTTCTCGAGATAGCGCGGCTGCATGAACGCGCGGGTCTTCCGGCGCAGCCCGGAAGTGCCCGGACGCTGGTCGGGAAACGGCGTCGTCGCGGTTTCGAGGATCCCGTTGGCGAGCGTGGCCGTCATGGCGCGGCCGTGACGGCGTGCTAGGCCTGCACCGTCAACGCGCAACTGCGTGCGCCGACGATGTCGAGCAGGCGGTCGTGGGACGTCTGGAACTTGCGCACGCCCTCGGCCTCCAGCCGCGCCGCGACCGTGTCCATGCGGATGCCGGCCAAGGCGAGCGCCTGCAGCGTCCGCTTCGCGTGCTGCGCGCCGCGCAGCAGTTGCTCCTGCGGCTGGCCGTGATCGCGGTAGGCTGCCAGGGTTTCGGGCGGCATGGTGCTGAACGTGTCGGCGCCGACCAGCGATTCGACGTACTTGATGTCCGAATAGGCGGGATTCTTGGTGCCGGTGCTGGCCCACACCAGGCGCTGCGCCCGCGCGCCCGATGCGCGCAGATCGCGGAAGCGCGCGCCGGCCACGACTTCGCGGAAGCATCGGTAGGCATCGCGGGCGCACGCCATCGCGGTCTGTCCGTGCAGCGCCACCGCCCTGCCCCGTTCCGCCGCCAGCCGTTCCAGCACCGGATCGACCTGGCTGTCGATGCGGCTGAGGAAGAAGCTCGCCACCGAGGCGACCGTGCGCAGGTCGCCGCCGCGGGCGCGGCGTTCTTCCAGGCCGCACAGGTAAGCCTCGACGACTTCCTCGTAGCGCGCCGTGCCGAACAGCAGGGTGACGTTGACGCCGATGCCGTCGGCGATCAGCGCGCGGATCGCGGCCAGCCCCGCCGCGGTCGCCGGCACCTTGACCAGGACGTTGGGCCGGCCGGCCGCCGCCCACAGCGCGCGCGCTTCGCGGATCGTCGCCACGGTGTCGTAGGCGAGGTGCGGCGAGACCTCGATGCTGACATAGCCGTCGGCGCCGGCGGTGCGCACGTGGACCGGGCGCAGCAGGTCGGCCGCATCGACGACATCGCGCACCATCAGGGCGCGCACGATGGCCGCGTCGTCGAGGCCGTCGCGGGCGAACCGCGCGATCGCGTCCTCGTAGTCGCGCCGCGCCGCGAAGGCGTGCTCGAAGATGGTCGGATTGGACGTCACCCCGGACACGCCGTCCTCGGCGATCAGCCGCGCCAGCGTGCCGTCGGCGAGCATGCGCCGGCTGAGGGAGTCCAGCCAGACGCCCTGGCCGAGTTCACGCAGTGTCCACAGAGGGTTGTTGCGCATGACGTCCTCCGCGGCTGCCGCCGGACCCGCAGAGCGCGGGCGGCGCGCCGGCGTTGCATGCACCGAACCTAGCCCGCGCGGCCGCGCCCGCCTTGATCGTCGTCAACCTCGGCCCGCGCCGCGCCGGACGCGTTCAGTACGGCCACTGCCACTCGCTGATCTCGGGCATGTCGCGGCCATGGCGGACGATGTACTCGCGATGGTCGGTCAGGCGATCGCGCAGGAACTGCTTCGCGTGGCCGATGCGCGCGGCGAGGCCCGGGACGCGGTCCAGCACGTCGCCGGCGAGGTGGAAGCGGTCGAGGTCGTTGCGCACGGTCATGTCGAAGGGCGTGGTGGTCGTGCCTTCCTCCTTGTAGCCGCGCACGTGCAGGTGGTCGTGGTTGTGGCGGCGGTAGCTCAGGCGGTGGATCAGCCAGGGGTAGCCGTGGTACGCGAAGATCACCGGCACGTCGGGCGGAAACATCGCGTCGAATTCGCGGTCGGGCAGGCCGTGCGGGTGCTCCTCGCGCGGCTGCAGCGTCATCAGGTCGACCACGTTGACGACGCGCACCTTGAGTTCCGGCACCAGCTTGCGCAGCAGCTCCGTCGCCGCCAGCGTCTCGATGGTGGGCACGTCGCCCGCGCAGGCCATGATCGCGTCCGGTGCGGCGCCGGCGTCGCTGCTCGCCCATGCCCAGATGCCGATGCCGGCAGCGCAGTGGCGCACCGCCGCGTCCATGTCCAGCCACTGCGGCTGCGGCTGCTTGCCGGCGACGATCACGTTGACCAGGTCGCGGCTGCGCAGGCACTGGTCGGCGACGCACAGCAGCGTGTTCGCATCCGGCGGCAGGTACACGCGGATGATGTCCGCCTTCTTGTTGACCACGTGGTCGATGAAGCCCGGATCCTGGTGCGAGAAGCCGTTGTGGTCCTGGCGCCAGACGTGCGAGGTCAGCAGGTAGTTGAGCGAGGCGATCGGCCGCCGCCACGGGATGTCCCTGCTTACTTTCAGCCACTTGGCGTGCTGGTTGAACATCGAATCGACGATGTGGATGAACGCCTCGTAGCAGGAGAACAGGCCATGGCGGCCGCTCAGCAGGTAGCCTTCCAGCCAGCCCTGGCAGATGTGCTCGCTGAGGATTTCCATCACGCGGCCGTCCGGCGACAGGTGGTCGTCGTCGTCCAGGCGTTCGGCCATCCAGGTGCGGTCGGTCGCCTCGAACAGCGCGTCCAGGCGGTTCGAGGCGGTTTCGTCGGGGCCGACGACGCGGAAGTTGCGTCGTGCGGCGTTGCGCTTCATCACGTCGCGCAGCAGCGCGCCGAGCACGCGCGTGGCCTCGGCCTGCGCCTGGCCGGGGCGCGGTACGGCAACCGCGTAGTCGCGGAAATCGGGCAGGTCGAGATCCTCGAGCAGCAGGCCGCCGTTGGCGTGCGGGTTCGCGCCCATGCGGCGCGGGCCCGATGGCGCTAGCGCGGCGAGTTCGGCGCGCAGGGCACCGCGCGCGTCGAACAGCTCCTCCGGCCGGTAGCCGCGCATCCAGTCCTCGAGCATGCGCAGGTGCTCCGGCTTCGTGGCCAGTTCCGCCAGCGGCACCTGGTGCGAGCGCCAGCTCCCTTCCACTTTCAGGCCGTCGACGCGCTTCGGCCCGGTCCAGCCTTTCGGCGTGCGCAGGATGATCATCGGCCAACGCGGCAGGCTGCGCTCGCCGCGCTCGCGCGCGGCCTGCTGGATTGCGCGAATGTCGTCGAACACCGCGTCCAGCGTCGCCGCCATGCGCTGGTGCATCGCCAGCGGCTCGTCGCCTTCGACCAGGTATGGGCGGTAGCCATAGCCCTCGAACAGCTTCACCAATGCGTCGCCGTCGATGCGCGCCAGCACGGTCGGATTGGCGATCTTGTAGCCGTTGAGGTGCAGGACCGGCAGCACCGCGCCGTCGCGCGCGGGGTTGAGGAACTTGTTGGAGTGCCACGCGGCAGCGGCCGGTCCGGTCTCCGCCTCGCCGTCGCCGACCACGCAGCAGGCGACCAAGTCCGGATTGTCGAACACCGCGCCGTACGCGTGCGCCAGCGCGTAGCCCAGCTCGCCGCCTTCGTGGATCGATCCGGGCGTTTCCGGCGCCGCGTGGCTGGGGATGCCGCCGGGAAACGAGAACTGCCGGAACAGCCGGCACATGCCTTCGGCGTCGTGGCCGACGTTCGGATACAGCTCGCTGTAGCTGCCTTCGAGGTAGGTGTTGGCGACCAGCGCCGGTCCGCCGTGGCCGGGCCCGGCGACGAAGATCATGTCGAGGTCGCGTGCACGGATCACGCGATTGAGGTGCGCGTAGATGAAGTTCAAGCCAGGCGTCGTGCCCCAGTGACCGAGCAGCCGCGGCTTGACGTGCTCGATCTTCAGCGGCTCGCGCAGCAGAGGATTGTCGAGCAGGTAGATCTGCCCCACGGAGAGATAGTTGGCGGCGCGCCAGCAGGCGTCGATGCGGTTCAGCGCTTCCGCGTCGAGCGGCGCCTGCGCGAGCCGCGCGCGCTCGGCCGGCGGCGACGCGTCGTTCAGCACGACGTCCGCCCTGCATACCGCCGTCGGTCGGCATCGTGGCGCATGGCCGGCTCCGCTGCGTTCGACGTGCGCGCCGGGCGACGCGGCGGATCGCCCGCATCGCACCGGAACTGCCGCCGACGCTACGCCGCGGCGCGCCCGCAGGGTTGATCCCGATCAAGCCGCGCGACGGCGCGATGCGACACAACCGCGACGCGGCTGCCTGCCGCATCGTCGTGTCGAAGGCGTCGGCGATCGCGCGGCGTCAGCCGCGGCGGCCGCGCTTCCCGGGCTTTGCCGGCGGCACGGCTGGCTGCCCGTCCGGACGCCAGGGCTGCCCCGTGCGGCGTTCGATGTAGTCGCGGATCAGGCGGCGCACGACCTGCGAAGGCGTCGCGTCTTCTTCCGCGCACAGGCGCTCGAAGAACGCCTTCTTGCGCGGGTCGATCAGGATCGTGAGGCGTGCCGTGCGGCTTTCGAGTGACATCCGGATTCCTGCGGGTTTACACTGGAAGCGACTTCGATGTTAATCCAATTAACATGACTCCTCCACCGTTGCCGGCCCTGCCGCGGCAACCGCGTGGGCCGTGTGCGGCCGCGAAACCGGCATGAACGCACCGATGCACCTCGCACCGCTGCTGGGCCTGATCGCCGTCTGGCTGATGCTGGGCGCGGCCGGGCTGGTGCAACCGCGGAGCACCGGCTGGGTCGCGCGCGTGCTGTTCCCGCTCGGCGCGCTGGTCGCGCTGGGCGTCGCCGCGATCGGCGGCGCCGCGCTGGCCGACGGGTTCGCCCCGGAACGCTGGGTGCTGCCGCTCGGCCTGCCCGACCTGCCCTTCCACCTGCGCCTGGACGCGCTGTCCGGCTTCTTCCTGGCGCTGCTCGGCGTCGCCGGCGCCGGCATCTCCATGTTCGCCGCGGGCTACTTCCGCGAGGGCGAGGGCACCGCGCCCGGACTGCTCGGCCTGCAGTACCACGTCTTTCTCGCCAGCATGGCGCTGGTCGTGCTCGCCGACGACGCCTACCTGTTCATGGTGGCGTGGGAAACGATGGCGCTGAGCTCGTATTTCCTGGTCGCCACGCAGCACCGCATTCCGGAGATCCGGCGCGCCGGGTTCCTGTACCTGCTGATGGCGCACGTCGGCGCGCTGGCCCTGCTGTTGTGCTTCGGCGTGCTGCACGGCGGCAGTTGGGAGATGACGTTCGACGCGATGCGCGGCGGCGCCCTGCCGCCGGCCTGGGCAAGCGTCGCGTTCCTGCTGGCGCTGTTCGGCTTCGGCACCAAGGCGGGCCTGGTGCCGCTGCACGTGTGGCTGCCGGAAGCGCACCCGGCCGCACCGTCGCCGGTGTCCGCGATGATGAGCGGCCTGATGCTGAAGACCGCGGTCTACGGCCTGCTGCGCGTCGGCATGGACCTGCTGTCCGGCGGGGCGTGGTGGTGGGGGCTGCTGGCGATGGCGCTGGGCCTCGGCAGCGCGATGTTCGGCGCGGTGTTCGCCGCCGTGCAGACCGACATGAAGCGGCTGCTCGCCTACTCCTCGATCGAGAACATCGGCCTGATCTTCACCGGCGTCGGCCTGGCGATGCTGTGCCGCGCGTTCGGCATGCACGCGCTGGCCGCGCTGGCGCTGGCCGCCGCGCTGATCCACGCCTTCAACCACGCGCTGTTCAAGAGCCTGCTGTTCCTCGCCACCGGCTCGGTGCTGCACGCCACCCGCGAGCGCAGCCTCGGCAAGCTGGGCGGGCTGATCCGGCGCATGCCGTGGGTGGCGCTGCTGGCGCTGGTCGGCACGCTGGCGATCGCCGGCCTGCCGCCGCTCAACGGCTTCGTGTCGGAGTGGCTGCTGCTGCAGGCGTTCCTGTCGACGCCGGCCATCCCGCATGCCTTCATCAACATGATCGTGCCGCTGGGCGCGGCGGTGGTGGCGCTGACCGCCGCCCTGGCCGGCTACGTGATGGTCAAGTTCTACGGCGTGATCTTCCTCGGCCAGCCGCGCGAGCCGTCGCTGATGCACGCGCACGATGCCGGCTGGCTCGAACGGATCGGGCTCGCCTGGCTGGCGCTGGGCTGCGTCGCCGTGGGCGTGCTGCCGCAGGTCGCGCTGGACGCCACCGCCGGCGTGACGCAGGCGCTGGCGGGTACGGCGCTGCAGCGCGGGCCGGCACCGTGGTGGATCGCCCCGGTGGCGACGGCACAGGCCTCCTACAGCGGCCTGTGGCTGCTGGCCGGCATGCTCGGCGTGGTCGCGGTGACATTCGTGCTGGTGCGGCGCCTGTACCACGGCCGCGTACGCCGCACGCCGCCGTGGAACTGCGGTTATCCGTGGCTGACCCCGCGCATGCAGGACACGGCCGAGGGCTTCGGCCAGCCGATCCGCCGCATCTTCGGCCCGGTCTTCCGCATCGAGCGCGAGGTGCCGTCGCCCACCGACAGCGCGCCGCGCTACCGCATCCGCATCGACGACCGCTTCTGGCACGCGCTGTACCTGCCCATCGTCGGCGCGGTGCGCGGCGTGGCGGACGCCGTCGCGGTGCTGCAGCGTGGACGGCTGGCCGTCTACCTGCTGTACAGCTTCCTGACCCTGATCGTGCTGCTGGTGTTCGTCCTGTGAACCCGCACGCCTACGCGTTCGTGCTGCAACTGGGCGAGGCCGTGCTGGCGGTCGCGCTGGCGCCGCTGCTGGTCGGCTGGGTCGCGCAGTGCCGCGCGTGGCTGCAAAGCCGCTCCGCGCCGCCGCTGCTGCAGCCCTACCGCACGCTGCGCAAGCTGTTCCGCAAGGACGCCGCGCTGGCCACCCACGCGTCGCCGCTGTTCCGCGGCGCGCCCTACGTCGTGTTCGGCACGATGACGCTGTCCGCGGCGATCATTCCCTCGGTCACCGTCGACCTGCCGCTGGCGCAGGTGGCCGACGCCATCGCCCTGGTCGGCCTGTTCGCGACCGCGCGCGTGTTCATCGCGCTGGCCGCGATGGACATCGGCACGCCGTTCGGCACGCTCGGCGCGCGCCGCGAGATGATGATCGGCTTCCTCGCCGAACCGGCGCTGCTGATGGTGTTGTTCAACGCGTTCCTGCTGTTCGGCAGCACCGCGCTGCCGACCGTGGTGGAGGGCACGCTGCGCGCCGAGGGCTTCGCCCTGCATCCCAGCCTGGCCTTCGCCGGGGTGGCGTTCGTGATGGTGCTGCTGGCCGAGAACGCGCGCATCCCGATCGACAACCCGGCCACCCACCTCGAGCTGACCATGATCCACGAGGCCATGCTGCTCGAGTATTCGGCGCGGCACCTGGCGCTGATGGAGTGGGCCTCCTGGCTGAAGCTGTTCAACTACATCTGCATCGGCTTCACGCTGTTCGCGCCGTGGGGCATCGCCCTGCACGGCGCCGAGCCCGCGCCGCTGCTGCTGGCGCTGCTCGCGCTGGTCGCCAAGCTGGCCTGCGCCGGCGCGGTGCTGGCCGTGATCGAGACGGTGTCGGCGAAGCTGCGCCTCTTCCGCGCGCCGGAATTCCTCAGCGCGGCGTTCCTGCTGGCCGTGCTCGGCCTGCTCGTGCACCTGCTGCTGGGAACCTGAGACGTGTCCGCCCTGCCCTTCGCCACGCAGTTGCTGCACGTACTGGCCGCCGGCCTGCTGCTGCTCTCGTTCGCCATGCTGACCCAGCGCCGCACGCGCCGCCTGGTCGTGCTGCTGGCGTGGCAGGGCGCCGTGCTGACCGCCTCGACGCTGCTGATCGCCGCCACCGCGCACCTGCCGCACCTGTACTGGTCCGCCGCGCTCACGCTGACGGTGAAGGTCGGCCTGCTGCCGTGGCTGCTGCTGCGGCTGGTGCGCCGGCTCGGCGTCGAGCGCGACAGCGAGCCGCTGGTGAACGTGCCCACGCTGATGCTGGTCGGCCTGGCGCTGGTGATCTTCGCGTTCGGCCTGGCGCAGCCGATCAGCGCGCTGGCCACCACGGTGACGCGGCAGACGCTGGGCATCGCGCTGGCGGTGATCCTGCTCGCCTTCCTGATGCTGATCGCGCGGCGCACCGCGGTGACGCAGGTGATCGGCTTCCTGGCGCTGGAGAACGGCCTGTTCTTCGCCGCCACCAGCACCACCTACGGCATGCCGATGGTGATCGAGCTTGGCATCGCGCTCGACGTGCTGGTCGGCGTGTTCGTGTTCGGCATCTTCTTCTTCCAGATCCGCGAGCAGTTCGACAGCCTCGACCTGCAGCACCTCGAAGCGCTCAAGGAGGACTGACGTGGAACTGCTGCTGGTGCTCGGCTTCCCGCTGCTCGGCGCCGTCCTGCTGGCGTTCGCCGGCGCGCACCGGCGCGCGCCCGAGCTCAACGTCGCGGCCAGCCTCGCCACCCTGCTCGCCGCCGCCGCGCTGGTGCTGCGGGTGATCCGCACGGGCCCGATGACGGTCGCGCAGGAGCAGTTCTTCATCGACCCGTTCAACGTGTTCCTGATCGCGCTGACCGCCTTCGTCGGCTTCACCACGGCGCTGTTCTCGCGGCCGTACATGCGCATCGAGGAGCACCACGGCCGCGTCAACGCGCAGCGGCTGCGGCTGTACCACAGCATGTACCAGTTGTTCATGGCGGCGATGCTGGTCGCGCTCGCCACCAACAACATGGGCCTGCTGTGGGTGGCGATGGAAGCGGCCACGCTGTCGACGGTGCTGCTGGTATCGCTGTACCGCACCCGCGCCAGCATCGAGGCCGCATGGAAGTACTTCATCCTGTGCGGCGTCGGCATCGCGCTGGCGCTGTTCGGCACGATCCTGCTGTACTTCGCCGCCGAGGGCCTGCTCGGCGGCGAAGGCATGCGCGCGCTGCTGTGGACGCACCTCGACGCGGTCAAGGGCCGGCTCGAACCCACCGTGATCGGCCTCGCCTTCGTGTTCCTGCTGGTCGGCTACGGCACCAAGGTCGGCCTGGCGCCGCTGCACAACTGGCTGCCCGACGCGCACGCCGAAGGCCCGACGCCGGTGTCGGCGGTGCTGTCGGGGCTGCTGCTCAACGTCGCCCTGTACGCGGTGGTGCGCTGCAAGATCCTCGCCGAGGGCGCGATCCACTCCGCGCTGCCGGGGCGCATGCTGATGGGCTTCGGCCTGCTGTCGACCCTGCTCGCGGTGTTCTTCCTGTGGCGCCAGCGCGACATCAAGCGCCTGTTCGCCTATTCCTCGATCGAGCACATGGGCATCGTCACCTTCGCCTTCGGCATGGGCGGCCCGCTGGCCAACTTCGCCGCGCTGCTGCACATGACCGTGCACTCGCTGACCAAGTCCGCGATCTTCTTCGCCGCCGGCCACGCCGCGCAGACCGCCGGCACGCAGCGCATGGACGGCATCCGCGGCCTGCTCGCGGTCAGCCCGACGATCGGCTGGGGCCTGATGCTGGGCGCGCTGGCGATTCTCGGCCTGCCGCCGTTCGGCGTGTTCGCCAGCGAATACCTGATCCTGACCACGGCGATGCGCGAGCATCCGTGGGCGACGCCGGTGCTGATCGTCGCGCTCGGCGTCGCCTTCGCCGCGATCTTCCGCCGCGTGCAGCCGATGGTGTTCGGCGACACCGACGCGCGTCCGCTGCCGCATTCCCCCGCCCTGCTGCCGGTGTTCGCGCACATCGCGATGGTGCTGGTGCTGGGCCTGTACATGCCGCCCGCGCTGGCCGACTGGTATCGCCTGGCCGCGCGCCTGATCGGTTGACCGCGATGCTGCCCGACTTCCTCGATCGCGAATGCGCGCCGCTGGCGGCGAACGTGCCCGCCGGCCATATCGGCGCCGATGCCGCGCACTGGCGCGAAGCCGCGGAGGCGCTGCAAGCCGACGGCGCGAACCTGCTGACGCTGTGGGGCGCCGACGACCGCGACCGCGACGGCCGCATGCGCATCCACGCGGCCTATCTGCTGCGCGACCGCGTGATCGTGGTCGAGCACGCGATGCCCGCCGCGGCGCCGGTCTATCCGGCGCTGGCGGCGCGCTTCCCGGTCGCCGTGCGCATGCAGCGCGCGATCTTCGACCTGCTCGGCATCCAGGCCGACGGCGGCGACACGCGGCCGTGGCTGCGCCACGGCGGCTGGCCCGAGCGCGTGTATCCGCTGCGCCGCGACGTCGGCCAGGCGCAAACCTATCCCGCCCACGAGACGCCGTATCCGTTCGTGCGCGTCGAGGGCGAAGGCGTGCACGAGGTGACGGTCGGGCCGATCCACGCCGGCACGATCGAGCCCGGCCATTTCCGCATGTCGGTGGTCGGCGAGAAGGTGCTGCGCCTGGAGATCCGTCTCGGCTACACCCACCGCGGCATCGCCAAGCGTTTCGAGGCGCTCGCGCTGGCGCAGGGCCACCGGCTGGCCGCGCGCATCTGCGGCGACTCGACGGTGGCCTACGCCTGGGCCTACTGCGCGGCGTACGAGGCGATCGCCGGCACCGCGATCCCGCCGCGCGCCGCCGCGCTGCGCGCGCTGGCGCTGGAGCGCGAGCGCATCGCCAACCATCTCGGCGACCTTGGCGCGCTCGGCAACGACGCCGGCTTCGCCTTCGGCCTGACGCAGTTCTCCAGCCTGAAGGAGCGCCTGCTGCGGCACAACGCCAACACGTTCGGCCAACGCTACCTGTTCGACTACGTCGTTCCGGGCGGCGTCGCCGCCGACCTGCCCGCATCCGCGCCCGGAATCATGCTCGAGGAGATCGCGACGCTCGAACGCAGCGTGCGCGAGCTGCGCGCGATCTACGACGACCACGCCGGCCTGCAGGACCGCTTCCGCGGTTCCGGCCGGGTCACGCCGGAGCAGGCGCGCACGCTGGGCGCGATCGGCCTGGTCGGCCGCGCTTCGGGCATCGCGCGCGACCTGCGCGCCGACCTGCCGTGGACGCCTTACGCGCCGCTGGAAGTCGCCGCCGCAGCGTGCGCCGGCGGCGACGTCGCCGCGCGCGTCGAGGTGCGCTTCGAGGAAACGCTGGAGTCGCTGCGCCTGTGCCGGCGCCTGCTCGAAACGCTGCCGCAGGGCGCGGTCCGCACGGAGCTGCCGCCGGCGCCGCCGGCGCGCCTCGGCCTGGGCCTGGTCGAAGGCTGGCGCGGCCCGGTGCTGGTGGCGCTGGAGGCGGGCGCGAACGGCACGATCCGGCGCTGCCACACGCACGACCCGTCCTGGCAGAACTGGCCGCTGGTCGAATACGCGGCGCTCGACAACATCGTTCCCGACTTCCCGCTGATCAACAAATCCTTCAACCTGTCCTACAGCGGACACGACGGATAGCCGGCCATGTTCGACGTACTTGCGCGCATCTTCCGCACCGGCCGCCTCAGCGAGGCGCCGCCCGTCGCCGAGGCGGCCACGCCCGAAGAGACCGCGCTGCAGCGCGAGCTGCACGCGGTGTTCGGGCGCGCCCTGTGCATCCGCCACGTCGATACCGGTTCCTGCAACGCCTGCGAGCTGGAGATCCAGGCGCTGACCAACCCGCACTACAACCTCACGGGCGCCGGCATCAAGTTCGTCCCCAGCCCGCGCCACGCCGACCTGCTGCTCGTGACCGGGCCGGTGGCGGTCAACATGGAGGAAGCGCTGAAGCGCGCCTACGACGCCATGCCCGAGCCGAAGTGGGTGCTCGCGGTCGGCGATTGCGCCGCCGGCAATTGCCTGTTCGGCGCGAACTACGCCACCCGCGGCAGCGTGCGCGACGTGATCCCGGTCGACGCGGTGGTGGGCGGCTGCCCGCCCACCCCGTTCGCGATGCTGCGCGCGATCCTGCAGGTCACCCGGCAGCCCCCGCGTGCCGTGGCTGCCGGGGCCGGGCGCTGACGGCGCTTACGGCGCGGCGGGGCTGCCGGCGAAATCGGCGACCAGCGTGACGCGCCGGTTCGGCTCGCCCTTGTCGCCCCATGCGCCGCGCACGGCTTGCCGATTGACGGCCTCGCCGTAGCTGACCGCACGCACCTTGTCGGCGGACAGGCCGCCGCTGGTCACCAGGTAATCGCGCACGGCCTTGGCGCGGCGCAGGCCCAGCCGGCGGTTGTAGGCGTCGGTACCGGCCGGATCGGCGAAGCCTTCGACCGTCACCAGCGCGTCCGGGAAATGCCCGCGGAGCACCTTGGCGTAGTCGTCCAACAGCGGTTTGTCCTCGTCGCGCAGGTTCGCCTCGTTGAAGGCGAAGTGGCTGATCGCGTCGACCCGCACGCGGCCCGCCGAGGCGGCGATCTTGGCGTCGTAGTCGGCGAACTTCTGGCGCATTTCCTGGGTGAGCGCGTCGATCTGCTGCTGCTGCTTCTGATCGTTGGCGCGCAGTTCGGCGATGGCGGTGTCGAAGTCCGTCTTCTTCACGTACTGGGCGCAGCCGCCGAGCGCGATCGCCGCAAGGCCGAGCGGAACAAACACGAACCGGTATGCTGTGCTGACCATATGCCTTCTCCTCGTCTGTCGGAGCCGTGGCGGATGCCCGTCGTGCGGGCGAGCCCGATGCGGGTTTCCGTGCCCCGGACCCACGGTGCGCTCAGGCTAGGAGCCCCGGAAAACGCGAGGTTGACCTGCATCAACCTGCCGCGGCGACCGGCCCGCGCGGCGTCTACTGGTAGGCCAGCGCCTCGATCGGCTCGAGCCCGGAGGCGCGCTGCGCCGGATACAGGCCGAAGAACACCCCCACCATGGAAGCGATCAGGAACGCCGCCGCCACCGCGGCCAGGCTGACGACCACGGTCATGCCCGCCATCAGGTTGATCGCGACCGCGGCCGCCACGCCGACCAGCGCGCCGGCCAGGCAGCCCGCCACCGAAAGGGTCACGGCCTCGAGCAGGAACTGCATCAGGATGTCGCGCCGGCGCGCGCCGATCGCCACGCGGATGCCGATCTCGCGGGTGCGCTCGGTGACCGAGACCAGCATGATGTTCATGATGCCGATGCCGCCGACCAGCAGCGACACCGAGGCGATCGCGCCCAGCATCACCGACATCACGCGGGTGGTCTGCGCGGCGGCGTTGGCCAGCGCGGTCAGGTTGCGGATGTCGAAGTCGTTGTCGGCGCGCTCCGGCAGGTGGTGGCGCTGGCGCAGCAGCCGCGCCATCTCGCGCTGCGCCTCGTCCATCGCCTCGGCGCCGGTCGCCTGCACCATCAGCATGCGCACCGATCCCGGGAACTGCGTGCCGAACAGCTTGCGCTGCGCGGTCGTCACCGGCACCACCACGCCGTCGTCCTGGTCGCGGCCGTCGAGGCTCTGCCCCTTCGCCGCGAGCACGCCGACCACGGTGAACGGGCTCTGCCTGATGCGGATCGTCTTGCCGACCGGGTCCTCGCCGCCGAACAGGTTGAGCGCGACGGTCCGGCCG
>NZ_JBDKSX010000026.1:0-4801 GCF_039680435.1 Mizugakiibacter sp.
GCGTGCGCGTGACCGGATGGATGCCGCCGCGCTCGCCGCGCCGGCCGGGCAAGGTCACGTCCAGCCGTTCGCAGGCGAGACGCTGCGCGAACGCGGCCTCCTCGAGCGCTGCACGGCGTGCCGCGATCGCTTCGACAAGGCGGTCGCGAGCGCGGTTGACTTCGGCGCCACGCGCCTTGCGCTGCTCGGGCGGCAACGCGCCCAACTGCTTCAACTGCTCGGTGACGAAACCGCTCTTGCCGAGCAGCGCCACGCGCTGCGCTTCCAGCGCGTCCAGGCTGTCGGCGCCGGCAATCGCGGCCAGCGCCTCGTCGATGCGGGTTGCAAGTGCGTCCATCGCCCCCTTCCGGATCAGATCGGCGCCCTGCAGAAACGACATGGGGAGCGAGACCGGCCCGCTCCCCACGTGATCCGCTGCGCCGGCGCGCGGCCGGCGCATGAAAGCGCCTGCGTCGGATTACGCGGCCAGAACGGCCTTCGCCTTCTCGGCGAGCGCGCCGAACGCCTTGATGTCGTGCACCGCGAGGTCGGCCAGCACCTTGCGGTCGACCGCGACCTCGGCCTTGGCCAGGCCGTTGATCAGGCGGCTGTACGACAGGCCGAACTGGCGGGCGGCGGCGTTGATGCGCACGATCCACAGCGCGCGGAACTGGCGCTTGCGCTGCTTGCGGCCGATGTAGGCGTACTGGCCGGCCTTGGTGACGGCCTGCTTGGCGACGCGCAGAACCTTGCGGCGCGCGTTGTAGTAGCCCTTGGCCTGGCCGATGATCTTCTTGTGACGACGACGGGCGGTAACGCCACGCTTGACACGAGCCATGGTGGTGTCCTCCTCGTCTTACAGGTACGGAAGCATGCGCGCGACGCCCTTCTGGTCGCACTCACGCACGTGGTTGGGGGCGCGCAGGTTGCGCTTACGCTTGGTCGACTTCTTGGTGAGGATGTGCGACTTGAAAGCGTGGCCGGCCTTGAACTTGCCGGAAGCGGTCTTGCGGAACCGCTTGGCGGCGGCCCGGTTGGTCTTGATCTTGGGCATGTCGATGCTCCAACGACGGTTATTGGACTGACCCGGGCGACGGCCGCGGCCGCGCTTTCCATCCTTGCCCGAACCGGCTCGTGGGTCTGCCGAAGCGGACCTTGCTGCGCCGCCGACCGCCTCTCCGCGGTCGACGGGGTGCCCTTGCGGGCGAATTCTCGGCTTTCCTGCGACCGGGACAGGGCCACAGGGCCGCCTAGTCTACCCGATCGGAAGCGGGCAGGCTCGTGAAACCGGGAAACCCGGCTCTCGGCGCGAACCTGAACCCCCACCCCCACCCTTTGCCCTCTCCCGCCAGCGGGAGAGGAGGAACGGGGAGGGCCGTGCAGGAGTTGCACGGCCCGTCTTGTTCTGCAACTCGCAGGACGTACCTGCGGCTCAGCTCTTTTTCTTGGGGGCGATCATCATCACCATCTGGCGGCCTTCGAGCCGCGGGAACTGCTCGACAACGCCCTCCTCGCCCACATCCGCCTGGATGCGCTGGGCCAGGTTGTGACCGAGCTCCTGGTGCGACATCTCGCGGCCGCGGAAGCGGATGGTGACCTTGACCTTGTCGCCTTCCTCGAGGAAGCGAAGCATGTTGCGCAGCTTGATCTGGTAGTCGCCGATGTCCGTCGTGGGGCGGAACTTCAGCTCCTTGATCTCGACCTGCTTCTGCTTCTTTTTCGCCGCCTGCGCCTTCTTCTGCTGCTCGAACTTGAACTTGCCGAAGTCCATGACGCGGCAGACCGGCGGCTCGGCATTGGGCTGGATCTCGACGAGATCCATGCCGGCCTCCTCGGCCATCCTCAGCGCCTCGTCGCGCGACAGGATGCCGACCTGTTCTCCGTCGGCGCCGATCACACGCACCCGCGGAACACGGATCTCGTGGTTCCGGCGGCTGGCTTTGTTGTCAGTGGTGGCGATACTGCATCCTCCCAGCGGGTTCCAGTTTATGGCGCGGCTCGGCCGGGGCCGGCTTCCGCGCCCAGCCGCTCGATGAAGGCCGGCAGCGACAGGCTGCCCAGATCCTCGCCCGAGCGGGCGCGCACAGAAACGGTGCCCGTCTCCTTCTCGCGATCACCGACCACGAGCAGGTAGGGCACCTTCTGCAACGTATGCTCCCGGATTTTATAGCCGATTTTCTCGTTGCGCAAATCCGCCTGCACCCGGAAGCCTTTGCTTACAAGGGTTTGCACCACCCCGCGGGCATAGTCGGCCTGGGCATCGGTGATGTTGAGCGCAACCGCCTGCAGCGGCGCCAGCCATGGCGGCAGATTGCCGGCGTGGTGCTCGATCAGGATGCCGATGAAGCGCTCCATCGAGCCGACGATCGCGCGATGCAGCATCACCGGGTGGCGGCGCTGCGAATGCTCGTCGACGTACTCCGCGCCGAGCCGCTGCGGCATCATGAAATCCACCTGCATGGTGCCGACCTGCCAGGCGCGGCCAATCGAATCCTTCATGTGGTACTCGATCTTCGGGCCGTAGAAGGCGCCCTCGCCGGGCAGTTCCTCCCAGCTGACGCCGGCGCTGCGCAGCGCGGCGCGCAGCGCCTCCTCAGCCTTGTCCCACACCTCGTCGGAACCGAGCCGCTTGTCCGGACGCAGCGCGATCTTCAGCGCGATGTCGCTGAAGCCGAAGTCGGCGTAGACCCGCATCGCCTGGCGATGGAACGCGGTCACCTCGGGCTCGATCTGGTCCTCGGTGCAGAAGACGTGGCCGTCGTCCTGGGTGAAGGCGCGCACGCGCATGATGCCGTGCAGCGCACCGGAGGGCTCGTTGCGGTGGCAGGCGCCGAATTCGCCGTAGCGGATCGGCAGGTCGCGGTAGCTGCGCAGGTCGGAGTTGAAGATCTGCACGTGGCCCGGGCAGTTCATCGGCTTCACCGCGTAGGTGCGTTTCTCCGACTCGGTGAAGAACATGTTCTCCTTGTAGTTGTCCCAGTGGCCAGACTTCTGCCACAGCGACACGTCGAGGATCTGCGGGCAGCGCACTTCCTGATAGCCGGAATCCCGGTAGACCCCGCGCATGTACTGCTCGACGGCCTGCCAGATCGACCAGCCCTTCGGATGCCAGAACACCATGCCCGGCGCTTCTTCCTGCTGGTGGAACAGGTCGAGCGCCTTGGCGATCTTGCGGTGGTCGCGCTTCTCGGCCTCCTCCAGCATATTGAGGTAGGACTTGAGATCCTTATCGTTCAGCCACGCGGTGCCGTAGATACGGCTGAGCATCTGGTTGTTGCTGTCGCCGCGCCAGTAGGCGCCGGCCACCTTCATCAGCCTGAATGCGCGCAGTTTGCCGGTGTTGGGCACGTGCGGGCCGCGGCAGAGATCGGTGAACTCGCCCTGGGTGTACAGCGACAGCTCCTCGTTCGCCGGGATGCCGGCGATGATCTCGGCCTTGTAGCTCTCGCCCAAGCCGCGGAAGAAGGCGATCGCGTCGTCGCGCGACTTCACGCTGCGACCGACCGGCAGCTGTTCCTTGACGATCTTCTCCATCTCCGCCTCGATCTTCGGCAGATCCTCGGGCGTGAACGGGCGCTCGTAGGCGAAGTCGTAGTAGAAGCCGTTGTCGATCACCGGGCCGATGGTGACCTGCGCGCCCGGGTACAGGCGCTGCACGGCCTGCGCCAGCAGGTGCGCGGTGGAGTGGCGCAGGATCTCCAGCGCCTCCGGGCTCTTCTCGGTGACGATCTCGACGCGTGCGTCGCGGTCGATGACGTGGCTGGCATCGACCAGCTTGCCGTCGACCTTGCCGGCCAGCGTGGCCTTGGCCAGGCCAGGGCCGATCGACGCGGCGACGTCCTGCACGGAGACGGGGTGTTCGAACGGTTTCTTGCTGCCGTCGGGGAGGGTAATCGTGATCATGGGAGCTGCATCGCAAGCAATAAAAAAGGGCGCGTGGCGCCCCTGCAGACAAGGTCGAAGCCGCGCGCGGGAAGTCAACGTGGGAAGCGCGTAGTCCTCATGTCGCACGCTCGGCCGGCGGTTGGCCGCGGCCACCTTGTCTTCGTGGTCAAGTATCGGCAGTTAGCTTGGGCAGCGCGGCGGCGATTGTCAATGCAGGATCGCCATAACGACAAACCCCGCACGGCGGCGGGGTTCGCGTAGTCGAGTTGGCCGCGGCGCTCAGCGGGCCGAAACCGGCTCCGTGCCGACGCGGCGGCGCTGCGTCGTCGCGTCGACCGCGGGCGCGGCACCCGCCTCGTGCCGGCGTTCATGCCACCAGTTCCTGAGCATACCGCCGGCATCGCCCAGCCAGTACCAGCGCGTATTCGCCGGCGAGGTTGCGGACGGCTGCGGCTTGCCATCGACCGAGGACGCACCACCACTCGTGGCCGCGGGCGGAGGCGTGACGACCGCCGGGGCAGTGGACGTCGGCGCCACGCCACCGGTGTCGTACACGGCCAGGCGCTTCTTCAGCCCCGATGCCGGCACGGCGCCCGCCGGCAGCTGCACCATGTAGGCATCGACGTCGGTGTCGCTGGTGGTGCCCCAGTTGGAGTTGAACAGGATGCGCGTGAAGTCGCGGTTCACCGCCGCCTGCGGCTCTGCCCAATAACCGCCCGCGGCGTTGCTGTGATGGAACGCAATGTTGTAGATCCGCGGACTCGCCTTCAGCTCCAGCGCGAACAGGTGGTCCATGTACCAGCGGTGCGGACCCGTGCCCGCGTAGGTGCCGATCAACGCCCAGCCCGGCTTGTTGTACGCCTTCATCGAGATGTGCATCGCCGTCGCGCTGCCGCTGATGTAGGTCGGCATCAGGTCCGTGCGCACCCCCGTGTCG
>NZ_JBDKSX010000027.1:0-44765 GCF_039680435.1 Mizugakiibacter sp.
GCCGTCTCCGTCGCCGTCGTGGCCGCCGGCGCGGGCGCCGCGGGCGGCGGCGTGCGGTAGTCGGCCTGCCACTGGTTCCAGATCAGGTAGGCGACGAAGAGCAGCGCAAAGGCGAGGAGCGAACGCGTTTGGTTCATCGCGGGATGGGCTCGGGTAGCGGCGCGGGAGACCCGCGACAGGGGCGGCGCGGACGATCAGTCCGCGATTGTGCCGGTCGGCTCGGACGGCTTCAACGGCTTGAGCCGCGTCCACAGCCGGGCCAGGTCGTCCAGCAGCACCGGCCCGGGCTGGGTCACTGCCTCGGCACGCGCGATCACCAGCAGATCAAGCGGCGGCAGTTCGGCGCGCGCCTGGCGGAATGCCTCGCGCACCAGCCGCTTGATGCGGTTGCGCTCGACGGCGCGCTTGGACACGCGCCTGGACACGGCAAGGCCGAGGCGCGCGCATGCGGCGCCGCCGACACCGTAGCGGATCTGGAAATAGCGGCTGCTGAGGCGGCCGGCTGCGGAGCGCAGCGCGGCGAAATCGGCGGCGCGGCGAAGCCGCGCGCCGCGCGGCAGGCCGGCCTGCGACATGCGCGTGTTACGGGATCAGACGCTTGCGGCCCTTGGCACGACGGGCGCTCAACACCTTGCGGCCGTCCGCGGTCTTCATGCGGGCACGGAATCCGTGGGTGCGGGCGCGCTTGAGCTTGCTGGGCTGGTAGGTGCGCTTCATGGTGGGCCTCCAGGAATTCTGGCCTGGTAAAAAGATTCGGGAGGATACGTGGCGCCTCCACGCAGGTCAAGGCGCATGAGGCGCGACACGCGTTGCGCGGCGCCCGCCGCACCCACCCTGCTATGCTTCGGAGCCGCTCGACGCGCCTCGGCGCGCACCCGCACCCCCCGAGGAACCATGAACGATCTGTGGCGGCGCTGCCTTGAACGCCTGGAAGGCGAACTCAGCGCCGAGGACATGCACACCTGGCTGCTGCCGCTGCAGGCGCGCGCCGACGGCGACGGCGTCCGCCTGTTCGCGCCCAATGCCTACACGCTGGACGTGGTTCGCAGCGAATACCTCGCCCGCATCGAGACGGTGCTGGCACACCTTGCCGGCCGCGCGGTCGGCGTGCAGGTCGAGGTCGGCGCGGCCGACAGCGCGCGCAAGCCGCGTGCGGCCGCGCGGCCGACGGCCGCGGCCGTCGCCGAGCCCGGGTTCGAGCACAACCTCGATCCGAACTACACCTTCGACAGCTTCGTCGAGGGCAAGTCGAACCAGCTCGGCAAAGCCGCGGCGATGCAGGTGGCGATGAATCCCGGCCGCGCCTACAACCCGCTGCTGCTGTACGGCGGCACCGGCCTGGGCAAGACCCACCTGATGCACGCCGCCGGCAATCTGATCCGCGAGCGCAGTGCCGGCACCAAGGTGCTGTACCTGCGCTCCGAGCAGTTCGTCGGCACGATGATCGAGGCGCTGCGCACCAAGAACATGGACGAGTTCAAGCGGCGCTTCCGCTCGGTCGACGCGCTGCTGATCGACGACATCCAGTTCTTCGCCGGCAAGAACACCACGCAGGAGGAGTTCTTCCACACCTTCAACGCGCTGTTCGAGGGCAAGCAGCAGATCATCCTGACCTGCGACCGCTACCCGAAGGAGGTGGAGAACCTGGAGCCGCGGCTGAAATCGCGCCTCGGCTGGGGCCTGTCGGTGGCGATCGAGCCGCCGGACTTCGAGACGCGCGCGGCGATCCTGCTGGCCAAGGCTCAGCACAAGGGCGTCGCCGTGCCCGAGGACGTGGCGATGCTGATGGCGCGCCGCATCCGTTCCAACGTGCGCGATCTCGAGGGCGCGCTGAATACGCTGGCCGCGCGCGCCAACTTCTTCGGCCGCGCGATCAGCCTGGAGTTCGCCCAGGAGACGTTGCGCGACCTGCTCAGCGTGCACGCCCAGGCGGTGACCATCCCGAACATCCAGAAGGCGGTGGCAGACTACTACCAGGTGCGCCTGTCGGACCTGCTGTCCAAGCGCCGCGTGCGTTCGGTGGCGCGGCCGCGGCAGCTGGCAATGGCGCTGGCCAAGGAGCTGACCGAGCACAGCCTGCCCGAGATCGGCGAGGCGTTCGGCGGACGCGACCACACCACCGTGCTGCACGCCTGCCGCACCATCCGCGGGTTGGGCGACAGCGACGCGCGGATGCGCCAGGACTGGGAAAAGCTGATCCGTATACTTACCGGTCAGTAAGCTGTGGATAATCCGGGGGAGCCGCGGGGGCCAAAAGTTATCCACAGGGCACCCACAGCCGGCGGGCCGGGTTAGCGTCTATTAAGACGTGTACAACTCCATGTTTTAGAAATGTTTTTAGACTTATTCCGCGTGTCCACAGCGCCTACAACCGCTACGGACATAAAGTTATAAACAAGCAGGATCGGATCAGGAACGGGGTCATGCGATTCAGCATCCAACGCGAAGTTCTGCTCAAACCACTGCAGCAGGTCATCGGCGTGGTGGAGCGCCGGCAGACGTTGCCGGTACTGGCAAACCTTCTGGTGCAGGTCAGCGGCGGGCGCGTTGCGCTCACCGGTACCGATCTCGAAGTCGAGATGATCGCGACCGCCCCGGTCGAACACGCCGAGGACGGCGAGACCACGATCCCGGCGCGAAAGCTGTTCGACATCGTGCGCGCGCTGCCGGACGGTGCGGCGATCGAGCTGAAACTGAGCGGCGACCGGATTGCGCTGAACGCGGGTCGCAGCCGGTTCACGCTGGCGACCTTGCCGCACGGCGAGTTTCCGACGGTCGACGAGATCGAGCTGGTCGAGCGCGTGCGCCTGCCGGAGGCGGTCCTGAAGGATTTGATCGAGCGCACCGCGTTCGCCATGGCGAACCAGGACGTCCGCTACTACCTCAACGGCATGCTGCTGGACCTGCGCGAGCAGGCGTTGCGCTGCGTGGCCACCGACGGGCACCGCCTGGCGCTGGCCGAGACGAACCTCGACGCCGGCGGCACCGCGCGCCGCCAGATCATCATCCCGCGCAAGGGCGTGATGGAACTGGCCGGGCTCTTCGAATCAGGCGAGGGCGAGGTGGAGCTGGAATTCGGCCGCAACCATCTGCGCGTGCGTCGCGGCGACGTCACCTTCACGTCGAAGCTGATCGACGGGCGTTTCCCGGATTACGAGGCGGTGCTGCCGATCGGTGCCGACAAGGTCGTGATGGTCAATCGCGACCTGCTGCGCGCGGCCCTGCAGCGCGCGGCGATCCTGTCGAACGAGAAGTACCGCGGCGTCAAGATCGAGGTCAGCCCCGGCAAGCTGCGCCTGGTCGCGCACAACCCCGAGCAGGAAGAAGCGGTCGAGGAAGTGGAGGCCGAGAGCGGCGTCAGTGAGTTGGCCGTCGGTTTCAACGTGGGCTACCTGCTGGACGCGCTGGGCGCCTTGCGCGGCGAACGCGTGCGCCTGTGCCTGCGCGATGCGCAGTCGAGCTGCCTGCTGGAAGGCGAGCAGGGCGAGAATGCGCGCCACGTGGTGATGCCGCTGCGGCTCTGACCGCGATGCGGCAGCGCCGCCACGACGCCGGGTGCGGTCTGGGACCGGCCCGGCGTCATTGTTTCCGGGGTGCCTGCCCGTGAGGCTCGAAACACTGCGGCTGCAGAACCTGCGCTGCTTCGACCGCGCCGAGTTGACCCCTGCGCCGGGCATCAACCTGCTGCTCGGCCCCAACGGGGCCGGCAAGACCAGCCTGCTGGAAGCGGCCTACCTGCTGTCGCACGGGCGCTCGTTCCGCGCGGGCGGGCGCGAAGCCCTGCTGCGCCGGGGGGAAACGGCGTTCACCGTGTATGCCGAACTGACCGTGGCGGCGGGATCGCGGCACCGGCTGGGGCTGTCGCGCGAGGCCGGCCGCTGGGCGGCGCGCCTCGACGGCGCAACGCTCGGCAACGTCGGCGACCTGCTCGAACGCTGTGCCGTGGTGTGCTTCGAGCCGGGTTCGCATGCGCTGATTGCGGGGGGCTCCGAAGAACGCCGACGGTTTCTGGACTGGGGCGTGTTCCACGTGGAACCGGAATTCCTGCCGCAGTGGCGCCGCTATCAGCGCGCGCTGAAGCAGCGCAACGCACTTTTGCGCGAGCAGGCGCGCCCCGACTGGCTCGCGCCCTGGGAGGCCGAGATGGCCGCGGCCGCGGATCCCATCGACGATGCCCGCCGGGCTTATGCCGGGGCGCTGGGGAGCTGGATCGGCCGCGTCGCGGGCGCGTTCCTGCCCGAGCTTGGGCCGGTGGAGCTGAGCTACCGCCGCGGCTGGCCGGACGAGACCGCGCTGGCCGCGCTGTTGGCCGAGCGGCGGGGCAAAGACCTTGCGCGGGGACATACGACCGCCGGGCCGCATCGCGCGGACTGGTCGCTGCGGTTTGCCGAGGCGCCGGCGCGCGAGCACCTGTCGCGCGGACAGGAAAAGCTGTGCGCGCTGGCCTGCGTGTTGGCGCAGGCCGAGCTGCACGCCGAGCGGCGCGGCGAATGGCCCGTGATCGGCCTGGACGATCTCGCCTCCGAGCTGGACCAGGCGCACCAGCGGCGCGTCGTCGAGCGGCTGCTGGCCGGTGCCGCGCAGGTGCTGATTACGGGAACCGAGCTGCCGCCGGTGCTGCGCGAGGTCGAGGCCGCGTTGTTCCACGTGGAACAGGGGCGCATCGACAGGCGGCGCTGATGCCGGTGTTCCACGTGGAACCGGCTTCGCCACAAGTGCTGGTATAATTCAGCGATTTCTCGCGCGGTCTGCACCTGGCGGCCCCTCACGGGGTGCCCGCGCCGCCCCCGCCTGTCCCAGCCGGATCCGCATGAACGCACACTACGATTCGAGCAGCATCAAGGTCCTCAAGGGTCTCGAAGCCGTCCGCAAGCGTCCGGGCATGTACATCGGCGATACCGATGACGGCACCGGCCTGCACCACATGGTGTTCGAGGTCGTCGACAACTCGATCGACGAGGCGCTGGCCGGCTACTGCGATCACGTCACGGTGACCATCCACGACGACGGCTCGGTCAGCGTCGAGGACAACGGGCGCGGCATCCCGGTCGGCATCCATCCGGAGGAGGGGCGTTCCACCGCCGAGGTGGTGATGACCGTGCTGCACGCCGGCGGCAAGTTCGACGACAACTCCTACAAGGTGTCGGGCGGCCTGCACGGCGTCGGCGTGTCGGTGGTCAACGCGCTGTCGGACCACCTCTGGCTGAGCATCTACCGCGACGGCAGCGAGTATCTGCAGGAATACCGGCTCGGCGAGCCGCTGTACCCGCTGAAGAAGGTCGGCCCGTCGACGCTGCGCGGCACCACGGTGCGCTTCCTGCCCAGCCCGACGATCTTCTCCAACGTCGAGTTCCATCACGACATCCTTGCCAAGCGCCTGCGCGAGCTGGCCTTCCTCAACTCCGGGGTGAAGATCGAACTGATCGATGCCCGCGTCGACAAGCGCGACGTGTTCCAGTACGCCGGCGGCATCCGTTCGTTCGTGCAGCACCTGGCGCAGGTGAAGACGGCGCTGCATCCCACCGTGGTCTACTTCAGCGCCATGGCGGAGGCGGTGACCGTCGATGTCGCCCTGCAGTGGACCGACGGCTACCAGGAAACGATGTTCTGCTTCACCAACAACATCCCGCAGCGCGACGGCGGCTCGCACCTGACCGGCTTCCGCGCCGCGCTGACCCGTACCCTGGCGAACTACATCGAGCAATCGGGGCTGGCCAAGAATGCCAAGGTCGCGCTGTCCGGCGACGACATGCGCGAAGGCCTGATCGCGGTGCTGTCGGTCAAGGTGCCCGACCCCAAATTTTCCTCGCAGACCAAGGACAAGCTGGTGTCCAGCGAGGTCAAGGGCATCGTCGAGCAGGTGGTCAACGCCAAGCTCGAGGAGTTCCTGCTGGAAAATCCGGCCGAGGCGCGCGCGATCGCCGAAAAGGTGGTCGACGCCGCCCGCGCCCGCGAGGCTGCGCGCAAGGCGCGCGAGCTGACCCGCCGCAAGGGCGCGCTCGATATCGCCGGCCTGCCGGGCAAGCTGGCCGACTGCCAGGAGAAGGATCCCGCCCTGTCCGAGCTGTTCATCGTCGAGGGCGACTCCGCCGGCGGCTCGGCCAAGCAGGGCCGCAACCGCAAGTATCAGGCCATCCTGCCCCTGAAGGGCAAGATCCTGAATGTCGAAAAAGCAAGATTTGACAAGATGTTAGCTTCAGCCGAGGTGGGCACGCTCATCACCGCGCTGGGCACCGGCATCGGCAAGGACGAGTACAACCCGGACAAGCTGCGCTACCACCGCATCATCATCATGACCGACGCGGACGTGGACGGCTCGCACATCCGCACGCTGCTGCTGACCTTCTTCTACCGGCAGATGCCGGAGCTGATCGAGCGCGGCCACGTCTACATCGGCCTGCCGCCGCTGTACAAGCTCAAGCAGGGCAAGCAGGAGATGTACCTCAAGGACGACGCGGCGCTGAACGCCTACCTGATCGCCAACGCGGTCGAAGGAGCGGAACTCGCCTACGTTGCGGATGCTCCGGCGGTGCGAGGGGAGGGCCTGGAGAAGCTGCTGCGCGACTACCAGGCCGCGCTCGACCAGATCGAGCGCCTCGGCCATCGCTGCGACCCCGGCGCGCTGCAGGCGATGCTGGAATACGCGCCGCTGGACGCCGCGCTGTGGCAGGATCCGCCGGCGCTGCAAGGCTGGCTGGACGGGCTGGCCGGACGGCTCAACGCCACCGGCCTCGGTCGCGCGCGCTATACGCTGAGCGCGCGCCCGGGGCAGGGCGAGCAGCCGCCGGCGCTGCTGATCGAGCGCGTGCAGCACGGCCTGGCGCAGACGCACGTGCTGCCGCAGCCGTTCTTCGCCGGCCCGGAGTTCCGTCCGATCCTCGAGACCGCGCGCGCCCTGCACGGCCTGCTGCAACCGGATGCGCAGATCCGCCGCGGCAATGCCGTGCAGGCGGCGACCAGCTTCGCGCAGGCGCGAGGCTGGCTGCTCGACGAGGCGAAGAAGGGCCGCACCATCCAGCGCTTCAAGGGCCTCGGCGAAATGAACCCCGAGCAGCTGTGGGAAACCACGGTCAATCCGGAGACGCGACGCCTGCTGCAGGTGCGCATCGAGGACGCCGTCGCTGCCGACCAGGTCTTCGCGACGCTGATGGGCGACGTGGTCGAGCCGCGTCGCGAGTTCATCGAGTCGAACGCGCTCAGGGTCAGCAATCTGGACGTCTGAGCGCGGTCGGGCGCGCGCGTTCCGCATGCGCGCGCCCCCTGCGCCGATCCGGCGGGGGCCCGCGCGCACCGCGTACTCGTTGCATACGGCTCGTTGCGCCGCGGACGGTCGCCGCAGGCCGCGTCTCGGCGGCGGCGCGGCCAGGGCGGCACGCGTGATGTCCGCAGCCTCGCGAAAGGCCCCCACGCAAAAGTTCACATTCCCGGGCACGCAGAGCGGCGCGGATGATGCAGCGCGGCTTGAGCCGCGCGCGCGCCTGGCGTTACTCTCGCCGACTCCCCGCGCGCCGAAGGCGCGCCGTCAACCGAGGTGCGCCATGAAGTTCGGACGTTTCTCCCGCCTGCTCGCCGTCGCGGCGCTGGCGCTCTTGCTGACCGGCGGCATCGCCGTCGCCAAGGAAAGCAAGCAACCGTCGGATTACCCGAATGCGACGCGCAGCGAGCCGAAGAACGACCTTACCAGCGAGCGCGACCATAAGACGCTGCAGGCCGCTATCGACGCGAACAACGCCGGCGACGACGCCAAGGTGCAGGAGAACGCGCAGAAGATCCTCGATTCCAGCAAGAGCAAGTACGCGAAGGGCATCGCCCTGCAGTTGCTCGCCAACCTCAAGTACAACGCCGGCGACTACAAGGGCGCGGTCGCGCTGTACAAGCAGTTGCTGGACCTGAACTCGCTGCCGAACGACAGCTATTTCGGTTCGATGCTGAACATGGTCACGGCTTACGCAGCAGACGAGCAGTATCAACAAGCCGACGAGCAGATGAAGGTCTGGCGCGAACAGGGTAGGAGCGAAAGCCCAGATTCCTACTATGTCGAGGGCACCATCGACTACCACCTGCAGAAATTTCCCGAGGCGATCGCGGCGGTGAATAAGGCGATTGCCCTCAACGGCGGTGCGAGCAAGGATTCCTGGGACAACCTGCTTCTTGTTTGCTACGGCGAAACCAAGCAGTACGACCAGATGGACAAGATGGTCGACGAGGCGCTGGCCAAGGATCCGACCAAGACGACCAAACTCAACAATGCGTTGGTGGTCTACCAGAACAATGCCGAGTACGCGCGCATGGGCGCGCTGATGGAAAAGGCTGCGGCCAAGGGCGCCCTCACAACCGAGGACAACTACATCCTGATGGGGCAGGTCTTCCAGGTGATGGCGCAGAACGCCGACAGCCAGGCCCAGGCCGAGAGCTACGCCGCCAAGGGGACCCAGGCCGTGCTGGACGGCATCGCCAAGGGCGTGGTCAAGCCCGGCTACAAGCCGTACAAGCTGATCGGCGACACCTACCGCATCGCCGGCAACACGGCCAAGGCGATGGAGGCCTACGCCAAGGCGGCGCCGGACGCGCCGGACGGCGAGCTCGACCTGCTGCGCGCGCAGGTGCTGATCCAGGACCAACTGAAGTACGCCGAGGGCAAGGCCGCCCTGCAGCAGGCGTTGAAAAAGGGCGTCAAGCGCCAGGGCGCTGCCTACCTTCTGCTGGGCAACGCCGAGCTCAAGATGAAGAACAACGCGGCGGCGATCGCCGCCTACAAGCGCGCGGCGGAGGACTCAGAAACCGCGTCGATGGCGCGCGACATGCTGAAGAAACTCGGCGCTGCCAAGTAGCTTTCGTCCCGCACCATCCCGCCGCCGCGGTCGTCGTTCAGCCTATATACAAACGTCGGTCGCTGGTGTAGTGTCAACGTCTTTCCCCCACGCGTTCCGGGCGCGACGCTGCTTCACGCTGCGCCGTCTACGCGTGGAGGGAAATCGGGTGTACCCATTGAGAGTGGTTGATTCGTACTGATGGCCACAAGCAAGCACTCCCCCGGCTCCGAGCCGTTCAACTGGAAGCGCACATGGGCGTTGGCCGTGGCCTTCGCGGTGCATTCCTTTGCGTTCCTGCTCATCGCCGCACCGGCCGCTCCGCCGCAAGCCAAGGAAGTGAAGAAGGACAATATCGTCCAGGTGGAGTTCATCGAGCCGCCGCCGCCGCCGCCGCCCCCGCCGCCGCCGCCGCCGGAACCGCCGAGGAAGCCGCCGCCGCAGATCAAGGAATTGATCAAGCCGCCGCCGACCCCGCCGCCGCCGCAGCCGCCACCGGTGGAGGAGCAGACGGCCATGTCGACGCCTGCGCCGCCGCCGGCACCCCCGGCGCCGCCCGCGCCGCCGTCGGATATCGCGCCCAGCGAGGACGTGAGCTATCGTCAGCGCAATCCGCCCCGGTATCCGCCGGAGGCGATGCGCCAGCAGCACCAGGGAACGGTGGTCTTGCTCGTTCTGGTGGGCGTGGACGGCTCGCCCAAGGAAGTCAAAGTGGAACGTTCCAGCGGTTATCGCGAGCTGGACCGTGCCGCCATGGAAGCGGCACGCAACTGGCGATTCAATCCGGGCAAGCACAACGGCCAGCCGGTCGAAGGCTACGCACGAATTCCGGTCAACTTTACGCTCGGCCAATAACGGCTGCGCTAGAGTCCATGTCCACGCTTAACGAAGGGTAGCGTTTATGCTTCAAGAAGCGAGTTCGACCCAGCCTGACGCTGGCACCATTCCGCCGACCGACGCGGCGGCAGCCCCGATTCCGGGCATGGGCGGCGGCAGCGCCCAGGCACTGCAGCAGATGGGCTTCGACCATCTGTTCCGGAGCTTCATCCACGGCGAGAACTGGGTGGGCTTCATCGTGTTCGTGGTGCTGGTCGTCATGTCGGTGATGTCCTGGTACTACATCGTGCGCAACTTCCTGACCAACACGATGATCCGCCAGCGCATGGAAGGCGTGATGTCGAAGTTCTGGGACACCAGCACGGCGCAGGAAGCGATTCGCGCCATGGAGATGCAGCCGAAGTCCGAGCCGTTCTCGAAGATCGTGCTCGACTGCGCGTTCGCCGCGACCCACCATCAGCGCCACGAAGGCAGCCGCCTGGCCGAAGCGCTGAACCGTTCGGAGTTCATCGACCGCGCGCTGCGCCAGGCGGTGGCCCGCGAGAGCATGCGCCTCGAGGCCGGCCTGACCCTGCTGGCAACCGTCGGCTCGGCCGCCCCGTTCGTCGGTCTGCTCGGCACCGTGTGGGGCATCTACCACGCCCTGATCGGCATCGGTGCGTCCGGCCAGGCGTCGATCGATGCGGTCGCCGGCCCGGTCGGCGAGGCGCTGATCATGACGGCGATCGGTCTGGCGGTCGCGATCCCGGCGGTGATGGCGTACAACTTCTTCGTGCGCACCAACCGCACCACCTACGCCCGCTTCGACGAATTCGCGCACGACCTGCACGACTTCTTCACCACCGGCGCGCGCGTCGAAGCCGTTCCGGCGGCTGCGGTGGCCGGCCCGCGCTCGACGGCGGCGGCGGCACCTGCTGCCAAGAAGTGAGGTAGGCGGTCATGGCCTTCACCACCAACAGCGGCGGTGGCCCGATGGCGGACATCAACGTCACGCCCCTCGTGGACGTGATGTTGGTGCTGCTGATCATCTTCATGATCACGGCGCCGATGCTGTCGCACAACATCCGCATCGACCTGCCGCAGCCGAACCAGAACGTCCAGAACGAAAACCCCATGGAGCCGATCAGCCTGGTGCTGAAGGAAGACGGCTCGATGTACTGGAACGACAGCCCGATCTCGGATCTCGAGCTGGCGGCGCAGCTGGCGGTGGTGGGGGCCAAGCCCGAGGATGCGCAGCCGGAGCTGCGCATCAAGGCGACCGACACCACGCGGTACGAAATCCTGGCGACGGTCATGGCCGAGGCCAAGAGCAAAAACGTCAAGAAGATCGGCTTCGAGAAGTGAGGTAAGACGCCATGGCGTTCAGCACCAACAGCGGTGGCGGCCCGATGTCGGACATCAACGTCACGCCCCTCGTGGACGTGATGCTGGTGCTGCTGATCATCTTCATGATCACGGCGCCGCTGATGTCGCACCGCATCCGCGTCGACCTGCCCAAGGCCGATCCCGGCCTCAAGGTGGACGAGAAGGTCGTGCCGATGGACCTGGCCATCAAGGAAGATGGTTCGATGTTCCTCAACGACAACCCGGTCAACGAGGCCGAGCTGAAGGCGCAGTTCGCGGTGGCGGCGGTGAGGACACCGCAGCCGGAACTGCAGATCCGCGCCGACAAGAGCATCGAGTACAAGACCATCTGGGGCGTGCTCTCCGACGCGAAGAGCGCCGGCATGGTGCACGTCGGCTTCATCACCACCGGCAAGTCGGGCGAAGGCAAATAAGGCCGTCCGCTCGACGTTGCCTCGGAAGACGCCGCGCATTGCGCGGCGTCTTCGTTTGCGGGGCCGGCGGACCGCAGCCGGGAACCGCGCTGCCCGCCGATGCGCGGACGTTCAGGCCAGGATCGCGAGATAGTTGCGCACGGTGCGGGCGAGGCCGTCGTACAGCGCTTCGTCGATCAGGGCGTGGCCGATCGAGACTTCGGCCAGCCCCGGGATGGCCTGCTTCAACGCGCCGAGATTGCGCTGGTTGAGATCGTGTCCGGCGTTGACCGCGAGGCCCGCCTGCTGCGCGCGTCGCGCGGTGTCGGCGCAAAGCGCAAGCTCGCGCGTGCAGTCGCCGTGGGCGAACGCGTGCGCGTAGGGGCCGGTGTAGATCTCGATGCGCTGCGCGCCGAGTCGCGCCGCCGCATCCAGCGCCGCCGCGCCGGCGTCGACGAACAGCGAGACGCGACAGCCGAGCGCACGCAGCTCCGCGATCACCGGCGCCAGCCGCGCGGCGTCGCCCGCGAGGTCGAAGCCGTGGTCGGAGGTGATCTGCGCGTCGGCGTCCGGCACCAGCGTGACCTGCTGCGGCCGCGTTTCGCGCACCAGGGCGAGAAAGCCGGGATAGTCGCCGCGCGCGCCGGCCCAGGGATTGCCCTCGACGTTCAGCTCGACCCGGCCGCGGGTCAGCGCGGCCAGCGCGCGCACGTCGTCCGGGCGGATGTGGCGCTGGTCGGGCCGCGGATGCACGGTGATGCCGCCGCAGCCGGCGTCGATGCACACGCGTGCGGCGGCGCACACGTCCGGCTGGTCCCCGCCGCGCGAGTTGCGCAGCACGGCCACCTTGTTGAGATTGACGCTGAGCACGGTCATGCCGCTACCCCGCATGCATGGACGGAATCGCCGCGCCGCATCGCGCCGCGGTAGACCATGATGCCAAAGAAAGACGCGCGCAGTCCTGCGCGCGTCGGGCGCCGCCGTCGCATCCGTGCGGGCGCAAGGGTATCCACGGCTGGAGATCGGACTCCAGGAACAGAGACCGCGGCGCACGCGCCGGGTTCCCGGCGGCGATCCGCCCTGCGCGGACCGGTTACGGACAGCGCGCCGGCGCCGTCAGCCAGATCACCGGTTGCCACCAGGCCTCGTCCGGGCCCGGATTGGACAGGCGCTCGATATGCAACTGGGCGCCCAGGTAGTAGAGCGTGCCGGGGCGGATGTCGACCTCCAGGGTCTTGGTCGAGACGCGGCTGTCGCGGCCGGCGCGCGCGATCAGCGTGCTCGGCAGTTGCCTGCGGTCGATACGCTCGCCGACGGTCAGCACGTGCCGGCCCGGATCGACGCGATAGCTTTCCTGGCCGCTCACGCCGGCGTTGCGTCCGTCGATCAGCAGCAGCGCGGCGGAATAGATGTGCCGGTTGCGCGGCGCCACGTCGAAGGTGGTGATGCGCGCGCAGCTGCCGCCGGCCGCCGGGCCCGCGCCAGCGGACAGCTCCACGCGCATTGCCGGCAGGTCGACGCGCTGCAGCGGTGCGGACAGCGCCAGCGTGCGCGCGCCGCGGCGCACGTCCAGCGCGAGCGGCGCGCCGTCGGGCAGCGCATCCAGCGCCTGGCGCAGCCGCGCGGCGGCGGCCGCGCGGCCGTCCGCGTCGGTGCCGAGGCCGGCCAGCGGCGCGGTGTTGACGCGGGCCAGCACGTCGCCCGCCTGCACGCCCATGCGCGCGCCGAGGCTGCCCGGCGCGACCGCGAGCACGTGCAGGCCGTCGCGCGCATGCGCGGCATCGGTGCTGTCGACGACCAGGCCGAGATCGACGCCGCGATCTGCCGGCAGCTCGACTGTCAGCGGCGCGTCGGTCGCGCCCAGGTCCGCGAACAGGCCGCGCTCGGCGAGCTGCAGGCGCAGCGTGCCGAGTTCATCGCGGAGCTGGGCGGCGACGTCGCCGTCGGCGAGCGCCGCCGGCGCGGTGGCGAACGTGGCGGCGAGAACCAGCAGGCAAGAGGGAAGGCGGGGCATGGACATGATCGACTCCTCGTGCGGCGTCGGGCGCCGCGATCAGATACGCGTCGTGCGCAGGCCGTCGCGCTGCGCGGCGACCAGGCTTTCCAGCAGCTCGCTGCGGGCGCGCCATAGCGTTTCGCGCTCGGCCGGCGGCGCGCCGCGCGCGTAAGCGGCGTGCAGCGCGCGATCGACGCCGCCGAGCGCGTCGGCGAGCGGTCCGGGCGCGGGCCCACGCGGCGCCGCGGACGCCAGCTCGCGCTCGAGCGCGCCGGCGCGCGCCTGCCAGTCGTGCGTCGGCGCCGGTGCGCGCGTCGCCGGCAGCAGCGCCGCCGTCGCGCCGGCCAGCAGCAGCACGCAGCAGGCGCCGGCCGCCACGCGCTGCGCCTGTCGCCGTCGCGCGCGCGCGACGATGCGCGGCCACAGCGCGGGGTCGGGCGCGAACTGCGGCAGCGCGCGCAGTTGCGCGTGGGAAAGCGGGGGCATGGTTTCATTCATGGCAGCGACTCCAGGCCGATCCCGTCGCGGCCGAGGCGGCGGCGCAGCCGCACCAGGGCGCGCGACAGGATCGATTTCGAATAGCTCTCGGTCTGCTCGAACATGCGTGCCAGCTCCGCGTGGGTGTAGCCCTCCAGCTCGTGCAGCACCACCACCGCGCGCGCGCGCGGCGGCAGCCGCAGCAGCAGCGCCAGCGCCTCGGCCTGCTGCTCCGGCAGCGGGCCGGGCGCGCCCAGCCGGGCCAGCAACGCGTCGGCGTCCGTGGCGACCAGGAAGCGGCGCGCGCGCAGCTGGTCGATCGTCGCGTTGACCGCCAGCCGGCGCAGCCACAGCCCGAACGGGGCCTCGCCGCGGTAGCGCCGCACCTGCCCCAGCACGCGGACGAACACTTCCTGCACCACGTCCTCGGCCGCCGCGCGCTCGCCCAGCACGCGCAGCGCGAGGTTGAACACCGGCGCGGCGAAGCGGCGGTACAGCTCGGCATGCGCCTGCATGTCGCCGCGCCGCGCCTGCGCCAGCAGATCGGGCGGCACCTCCTGTGCGAAGACGCTGCGGGGGGCGGTCGGTTCCACGGGAATAGGGACGGGGCCGGCGGCGCGAGCGTCGCAGCGGGCGAGGGCTCAGCCGGGTGGCGCGGCGGCGGCGAACGTGCGCACGCGTCGCGCGCCGCCGCGCCAGGCCACCGCGCCGGCATAGCCCGGCGCCGGCGCCAGCGCGTGCAGCTGCCAGTCCGATGCGGGCGCGGCATCGTCGGCGAAGGCGAGCGGCCGCGCGCCCGCGGCCTGCAGCGCGAACGCCACGCGCGCCGGGCCGAACGCGAGCCCGCGCCCGAGCGCCTTCAGCACCGCCTCCTTCGCGGTCCACAGGGTGAAGAACGCCTCGGTGCGCGCCGCGCCGGCGAGCCCGCGCAGCGCGGCCGCTTCCTCGGCGGCGAAGTAGCGCTCGGCCAGCTCGAGCAGGCGCGGGCGCGTCTGCACGTGCTCGACGTCGACGCCCAGCGCCGCGTCGCGGCCCAGCGCCGCCAACGCGTAATCGCCGCTGTGCGACCAACTGAACGCGAGGCGCGCGTGCGGCGGCGCCAGCGACGGCTTGCCGTGTGCGCCGGCGACGAACGCCAGCGCGGAGGCGGGCACGCCGAGGTAGGCGCCCAGCAGCGCGGCCAGCGCGCCGCGCCCGGCGCCGCGCCGGTGGGGCAGGCGCCACACGTGCACGTCCGCGGCGTCCAGGCCGGACGCCGCGACCGCGAGCGGATCCGCAGGCAGGAAGTGCGACATGCCTGCATGGTGGCGGCGCGCCGCCGCGCCGGCAAGCCGCGCGCGCGCCGGCACTTCCAATTCCGCCGCGCCGCGGCCATAGAATGGCTACCGCATCGAGCGGAGCGCGCGCACCCGTGATTGCCGGCTGGCTGCTGCTGCTGGTTTCGTTGGCCTACGTCGGCCTGCTGTTCGGCGTCGCCTACTACGGCGACCGCCGGCCGCTGTACCCGAGCCGGCCGTTCCTGCGCCCGATCGTCTACAGCCTGGCGCTGGCGGTGTACTGCTCGTCGTGGACGTTCTACGGCGCGGTCGGCAGCGCGGCGCGCTCAGGCCTGTCCTACCTGCCGATCTACCTCGGCCCGATCCTGCTGTTCGTGTTCGGCATCGGCCTGCTCGAGCGGCTGAACCTGATCGCCAAGGAACGCGGCATCACCTCGATCGCCGACTACATCGCCGCGCGCTTCGGCAAGTCGCAGGGGCTGGGCGCGCTGGTGACGCTGATCGCGGTGGTCGCGGCGATCCCCTACATCGCGCTGCAGTTCAAGGCGGTGGCGATGTCGATCGGCGTGCTCAGCCACGGCAGCGCGAGCGCCGCCGCGCTGCCGATCGGCGACAGCGCGTTCTGGTGCGCGCTGCTGCTGGCGGCGTTCGCGATCCTGTTCGGCACCCGCCAGATCGACGCCACCGAGCACCACCACGGCATGATGCTGGCGATCGCGGTCGAGTCGGTGGTCAAGCTGGTCGCGTTCGTCGCGATCGGCGTGTACGCGCTGCGCGTGAACCCGCACAGCGTCGCCGAGCTGGGCCAGTCGCTGCGCGCGTCGGTGGACGCCGAGCTGCCGTCCGGCTTCTTCGCCAAGACCCTGCTGGCGTTCTGCGCGATGTTCTGCCTGCCGCGCCAATTCCAGGTCGGCGTGGTCGAGTGCGAGGACGCGCGCGACGTGCGCCGCGCGCGCTGGGTGTTCCCGCTGTACCTGCTGCTGATCTGCGTGCTGGTGCCGCCGATCGTTTCCGCTGGCGCGGCGTTCGCCTCCACGGCCGGACTCAGCCCCGACGCCCGGTTGCTGTGGCTGCCGCTGGCCAACGGCCAGACGGCGCTGGCCCTGATGGCCTATATCGGCGGATTCTCGGCGGCCACGGGCATGGTGATCGTCGAGTCGGTCGCGCTGGCGACGATGATCAGCAACGACCTGGTGATGCCGGCGCTGCTGCGCATCCGCGCGCTGAAGCTGGAGCAGCGCCGCGACCTGTCGGCGGTGGTGCTGGCGGTACGCCGCATCGCCATCGTGCTGCTGGCGCTGCTCGCCTACGGCTACTACCGCGCCAGCACCCACGCCGAGTACCTCGCCACGCTGGGCCTGCTGGCGTTCGTCGCGGTCGCGCAGTTCGCTCCGGCGATCGTCTCCGCGCTGTATTGGCGCGGCGCCAGCCGCATCGGCGTGATCGCCGGCCTGGCGGCCGGCTTCGCGGTATGGACCTACACCCTGCTGTTGCCGAGCGTGGCCACCGCCGGCTGGCTGCCGGACGGCTGGGTCGAGCGCGGTCCGTTCGGGCTGGACTGGCTGAAGCCGCAGGCGCTGTTCCACCTGTCCGGCTGGGATGCGGTGACGCACGGCACGTTCTGGTCGCTGCTGGCCAACGTCGGCTGCATGGTGTTCCTGTCGCTGCGCTACCGGCCCAGCGTGGACGAGCGCCTGCGCGCGCTGGCGTTCCTCGACCCGTACGCCGCGCGCCGGTCCGGTGGCGGCGAGTTCCGCGGCCGCGTGCGCGTCGACGAGCTGCGCGCGATCGCCGGCCGCATCGTCGGCGAGCGCGCTGCGGCGCGCGCGTTCGACGAGTACGCGCAGGCGCGCGGCCGCCCGCTGCCGCCTGCGGAAAACGCCGACCGCGCGCTGATCCAGGCCACCGAGCGCCTGCTCGCCGGCGCGGTCGGCGCGCCCAGCGCGCGGCGCATGCTGACCAGCGCGCTGTCCGGCAGCGGCCTCGACATCGCCGAGACGGTCGCGCTGCTGGACGAGGCCTCGCAGGAGCTGCGCTTCAACCGCGAGCTGCTGTCGACCACGATGGAGAACATCGCACAGGGCATCAGCGTGGTCGACCGCGACCTGCGCCTGGTCGCCTGGAACCGCCGCTACCTCGAACTGCTCGGCTATCCCGACGGCATGGTCTACGTCGGCCGGCCGGTCGCCGACCTGATCCGCTGGAACGCCGAGCGTGGCGAATGCGGCCCCGGCGACGCCGCCGCGCACGTGGACAAGCGCATCAACCACCTGCGCGCCGGCGCGCCGCACGTGTTCCGCCGCGAGCGCGCCGACGGCAGCGTGATCGAGATGCGCGGGCGTTCGCTGCCCGGCGGCGGCTACGTGACCACCTACACCGACGTCACCGCCTACAAGCGTGCCGAGCAGGCGCTGATCGACGCCAACGAGACGCTGGAGCAGCGCGTCGCCCAGCGCACCGCCGAGCTGACCGAGGCGCTGACCGCGCAGGAGCGCGCCAAGCGCGAGGCCGAGCAGGCCAACCAGTCGAAGACGCGCTTCCTCGCCGCCGCCAGCCACGACCTGCTGCAGCCGCTGAACGCCGCGCGCCTGTTCACCTCGGCGCTGCGCCACAGCGATCTCGACGCCGAGGCCGCGCAGCTCGCCGAGCGCATCGACGCCTCGTTCAAGGCCGCCGAGGATCTGCTCGAGGCGCTGCTGGACGCCTCGCGGCTGGAAGCCGGCAAGTTCGCGCCGGAGGTCGGGCCGGTGGCGCTGGGCGAGCTGTTCGAGTCGCTGCGCACGCAGTTCGCGGTGCTGGCCGAGCAGCGCGGCCTGAGCCTGCACGCGGTCGATACCCACCTCGCGGTGCGCAGCGACGCGCAACTGCTGCGGCGCATCCTGCAGAACTTCCTGTCCAACGCGCTGCGCTACACGCGCCGCGGCACCGTGCTGCTGGGCGCACGCCGGCACGGCGCCGAGGTGCGCATCGAGGTCTGGGACACCGGCCCGGGCATCGCGCCCGAGCAGCAGCAGCGGATCTTCGGCGAGTTCCAGCGCCTCGAGCATCCCTCGCCGTGGGGCGAGAAGGGACTGGGCCTCGGCCTCGCCATCTGCGAGCGCATGGCCACCATGCTGGGCCACCGCCTGGACCTGCGTTCCTGGCCCGGTCGCGGCAGCTGCTTCGCGGTCAGCGCGCCGCGCGCCGCCGCGTCGCGGCCGCTGGGCGTGCGCGCGGTGGTACGACCGACGCCGGCCGGGCAGGACTTGCCGCTGGACGTGCTGTGCCTGGACAACGATCGCGCGATCCTCGACGGCATGGCCGCGCTGCTGTCGCGCTGGGGCGTCAGCGCGCACCTCGCGGCGAGCGTCGATGCGGCCGAGGCGATCCTCGCCGCGCGGCGCGTCGACCTGATCCTCGCCGACTACCATCTCGGCGCCGACCTCGACGGCCTGGCCGCGCTGGCGCGATTGCGTGCGCGCTGGCCGGACCTGCCGCCGGCCGCGCTGATCACCGCCGACGGCAGCGCCGAGCTGAAGCAGCGCGCCCGCGCGCTCGGCTATCCGGTGCTGCACAAGCCGGTCAAGCCCGCCGCGTTGCGCGCGCTGCTGACCGCGCTGGCGCGCGGCGTCGAACGCGGCCCCGCAGCCGCGGGGCGCGCGGCGTCTGTCTGAGGCCGGCTGGCTAGCTTTCGTCCGGCAGCGCCGGCACCGGCGTCTGTTCCAGCGCCAGGTGGCTGGCGACCAGGGCGACCTGGGTGCGGTTGGACACGCCGAGCTTGCGCATGATCGCGGTCATGTGCGCCTTCACGGTCGCCTCCGACACGTTCAGCTCGAACGCGATCTGCTTGTTGAGCTTGCCCTCGGCGATCATCGACAGCACGCGGAATTGCTGCGGCGTCAGCTCGGCGATGCGCGCGGCGATCTCGGCCTCGTCCGACTTCAGCTCGCCGTGCGCGCCGATGCCGAGCTGCGGCGGCAGCCAGATGTCGCCGTCCAGCACGGCGTTGATGGCGTCGACGATCGAGCCCACCGCGGCCGACTTCGGGATGTAGCCGGCGGCGCCGTGGCCGAGCGCGCGGCGCACCACCGCCACCTCCTCGTGCGCGGAGACCACGATCACCGGCAGCCCGGGATACTGGCCGCGGATGTGCGCCAGCGCGGAGAAGCCGCGCGCGCCCGGCATGTGCAGGTCGAGCAGCAGCAGGTCGGCTTCCGGCTTGCTCTCCAGCAGGGCGAGCAGCGCCGGCACGCTGTCGGCGCCGTGCACCGCGGCGTCGGGCAGGGCGGCGTGCACCGCGCGCGTCAGGGCATCGCGGAACAGCGGGTGGTCGTCGGCGACCAGGACATCGCGCATGCGGCGTGTGCGGCTCATGCCCCATCATCGCCGCAAGCCGCGGCGACCGGAAGGGGGCGCCGGGACGGGCCCGACGCGGGCCGCCTCTCACCTCACCAGGCGCTCGCCGACCAGGCTGTGCACCACCGACGGGTCGGCCAGGGTGGAGATGTCGCCGAGCTGATCCGGCTGGTTCTCGGCGATCTTGCGCAGGATGCGGCGCATGATCTTGCCCGAGCGTGTCTTCGGCAGGCTGGGTGCCCACTGCAGGTAGTCGGGCGTGGCGATCGCGCCGATCTCCTTGCGCACCCAGGCGACCAGCTCCTTGCGCAGCGCGTCGCTGGGCTGCTCGCCGACCTTCAGGGTGACGTAGGCGTAGATGCCCTGGCCCTTGATGTCGTGCGGGCAGCCGACCACCGCGGCCTCGGCCACCTTCGGATGCGCGACCAGCGCGCTCTCCACCTCGGCGGTGCCGAGGCGGTGGCCGGAGACGTTGATCACGTCGTCGACGCGGCCGGTGATCCAGTAGTAGCCGTCCTCGTCGCGGCGCGCGCCGTCGCCGGTGAAGTACATGCCGGGGTAGGTCTTGAAGTAGGTGTCGATGAAGCGCTGGTGGTCGCCGTAGACGGTGCGCATCTGTCCCGGCCAGGAGTCGGTCAGCACCAGGTTGCCTTCGCAGGGGCCGTCCTTGACGTGGCCGTCGGCGTCGACGATCGCCGGCTTGACGCCGAAGAACGGCAGCGTGGCGGAACCGGGCTTCTGGTCGATCGCGCCGGGCAGCGCGCTGATCAGGATGCCGCCGGTCTCGGTCTGCCACCAGGTGTCGACCACCGGGCAGCGGCCGTCGCCGACCACGCGGTGGTACCACTCCCAGGCTTCCGGGTTGATCGGCTCGCCGACCGTGCCGAGCACGCGGATCGACGCGCGCGAGGTTTTCTTCACCGGCGCCTCGCCCTCGCGCATCAGCGCGCGGATCGCCGTCGGCGCGGTGTAGAACAGCGTCACCTTGTGCTTGTCGACCACCTGCCAGAAGCGCGAGGGATCCGGGTAGTTCGGCACGCCCTCGAACATCACCGTGGTCGCGCCGTTGGCCAACGGGCCGTACAGCACGTAGCTGTGGCCGGTGACCCAGCCGACGTCGGCGGTGCACCAGTAGACGTCGTCCTCGCGCAGGTCGAACACGCACTCGTGCGTGTAGGCGATGAACACCAGGTAGCCGCCGGTGGTGTGCAGCACGCCCTTCGGCTTGCCGGTGGAGCCCGACGTGTACAGCACGAACAGCGGATCCTCGGCGCCCATCGGCTCCGCCGGGCAGTCCGCGCTCTGGCCGTCCACCAGCACGTGCCACCAGCGGTCGCGCGGCGCCTGCATGGCGATGCCGCCGCCGGTGCGGCGCACCACGATCACGGTCTCGACGCTGGTGGTGCCAGGTCGCGTCAGTGCCTCGTCGACGTTCGCCTTCAGCGGGATCGTCTTGCCGCCGCGCAGGCCCTCGTCGGCGGTGACCACCAGCTTGCACTGCGAGTCGGCGATGCGCCCGGCCAGCGAGTCCGGCGAGAAGCCGCCGAACACCACCGAGTGGATCGCGCCGATGCGCGCGCAGGCCAGCATCGCCACCGCGGCCTCCGGGATCATCGGCATGTAGATCGCGACGCGGTCGCCGCGGCGCACGCCGAGATGCTTCAGCACGTTGGCGAACTTGCACACTTCCGCGTGCAGCTCGCGGTAGCTGATGCGGCGCGAGTCGTTCGGGTCGTCGCCCTCGAAGATGATCGCGGTCTTGTCGCCGCGCGTGGCGAGGTGGCGGTCGAGGCAGTTGGCGGCGACGTTCAGCACGCCGTCCTCGTACCAGCGGATGTGCAGGTCGCGCGCGTCGAACGACACGTCCTTGATGCGGGTCGGCGCCTTGATCCAGTCGAGGCGCCGGCCGATGCGGGCCCAGAAGCCCTCGGGATCGCGGATCGACTCCGCGTACAGCTTCGCGTAGTCGTCCTTGCGCAGGCTCGCGGTGGCGGCGAAGGCAGCCGGCACCGGGTAGATCTTGGACATGGGGTTCTCCTTGGCTGGCGGCGGCGCCGCATGCCGCAGCGTCGCCCTATCCACCGCACGTTAGCCGTCTGCGCGACGCGACCAAGTGGACTTTAGTCGAAACTCGACCATCGGCGAATAGCCGCGCCCCACGCCCGCGCCCATGCTCGCTGCGCATCGCCACGGGAGGGGTCCCTCATGCAGCAGACACGTACGATCTTGCGTCGCGCGGCGCTCGCGCTCGCCATCGCCGGTGCGCTCGGTGCGCCGCTGGTCGCCGGCGCGGCCACCAAGTCCGAAACGCAAATGCAGGCGCGCATCGCCCAGCTCGAGAAAGAGCTCGCCGATCTGAAGGCGATGGTGCAGCAGCAGGCGCAGGCGCAAGCCGACCTGCAGACGCAGCAGCACGCGCAGGCCGAGGCGCAACAGCGCGCGCAGGCGGAAGCGCAGGCGGCCGCTTCGAAACAGCAGGCCGCGTCCGCGGCTCCGGTGTTCAGCTCCGCGCCCGGCGTTTCCGTGTCCATGCACGGTTTCGTCAACGTCACGGCCTTCAGCCAGAACAAGAGCTTCGTCTTCGGCAACGGCCAGAACGCCGAATTCCCGGTGGCCGGTGCCAACGGCTCGCTCAGCGGCATCGACATCCGCAACACGCGCTTCTGGTTCGACTTCGCCGGCGCCAAGTTCGCCGGCGACTGGACCGGCGGCGGACGCATCGAGGCGGACTTCTTCGGCGGCTTCAACGGCACCGGCGCCTACAGCCGCCAGCAGCCGACGCCACGCCTGCGCCAGGCGTACATGGACATCGCCAACAAGCAGACCGGCAGCACCGTGCGCGTCGGCCAGCAGTGGGACCTGATGTTCCCGCTCGACAACACGCCGGCCTCGCTCGCACACATCGCCTTCCCGCTCGGCTTCGGCGCCGGCTTCGTCGGCTGGCGCTTCCCCGGCGTGGTGTGGATGCAGGATCTCAACCACGGCAGCCAGGGCACCAAGTGGCGGTTCGACATGGGCGCGTTCGACGGCAACTGGAGCGGCCCCGGCGACAACATCAACTACCTGACCGCCGGCAACGCCGGCTTCCGCCCGCAGCTCGAGGCGCGCCTGCGTGCGCAGGGTTCGGACTGGGTCGCCTATGTCGCCGGCCACTACAGCAAGGTCGAGCTGAGTGGCGTGGGCGGCACCGCACCGACGCCGATCAAGAGCAGCATCGACAGCGTGGGCTACGAGGTCGGCGGCAGCTGGAAGCCGGGCGACTGGCTGTTCAAGGGCCTGGTGTACAGCGGCAAGGGCCTCGGCCAGATCTTCGGCGCATTGGCGCAGTTTGGCGACATCCAGGAAACCGGCGGCTTCCTGCAGGCCGGCTACAGCTTCACGCCGAACTGGAGCGCCTACGCGTTCTACGGCCTCAGCAAGCCCAGCCGCAACGACGTCGTCGACTGGCTCGGCAACGGCTCGGTGGGGCGGCTGAAGAACCGCCAGGCGGCGCTGAGCCTGCAGTACACCGCGGGCGCCTACGATCTGGGCCTCGAGTGGCTGCACGACACGCTCGACTCCACCAGCGACGGCATCACCACGAAGAAGACCAGCGGCAATCAGCTCAGCGTGAGCGCGATGTACCGCTTCTGACCGAAGCCACGCCGCGGCGGGCCGTCCGTGCCGCCGCGGCGCCCGACGCGCGCGCACCGCGGCCGGGAAAGGGTTGTTCATCATCTTGGGAGGGGAAGGCATGGCTACCATCGCAGGCGCCGCCGGCAGCGGCCCGCTCACCACCGGCCACAAGCGGGTGATCCTGGCCTCCAGCCTGGGCACCGTGTTCGAGTGGTACGACTTCTACCTGTACGGCTCGCTCGCCGCGATCATCGGCAAGCAGTTCTTCGCCGGCCTGAACGAGACCAGCGCGTTCGTTTTCGCCCTGCTCGCGTTCGCCGCCGGCTTCGCGGTACGTCCGTTCGGCGCGCTGGTGTTCGGTCGCGTCGGCGACCTGGTCGGGCGCAAGTACACGTTCCTGATCACCATCGTGATCATGGGCTTGTCCACGTTCCTGGTCGGCGTGATCCCCAACTACGACGCGATCGGCGTGGCCGCGCCGGTGATGCTGATCAGCCTGCGCCTGCTGCAGGGCCTGGCGCTGGGCGGCGAGTACGGCGGCGCGGCGACCTACGTCGCCGAGCATGCGCCGCAGGGCAAGCGCGGCTTCTACACCAGCTTCATCCAGATCACCGCGACGTTCGGCCTGTTCCTGTCGCTGCTGGTGATCCTCGGCTGCAAGGCCTGGTTCGGCGACGCCTTCGCCACCTGGGGCTGGCGCGTGCCGTTCCTGATCTCGGCGGTGCTGCTGGCGGTGTCGGTGTACATCCGCCTGCAGTTGGCCGAGTCGCCGATGTTCCAGCAGATGAAGGCCGAGGGCAAAGGCTCGACGGCGCCGCTGACCGAGTCGTTCGCGCGCTGGGGCAACCTGAAGGTGGTGATCCTGGCGCTGCTCGGCGCAACCGCCGGCCAGGCCGTGGTGTGGTACTGCGGCCAGTTCTACGCGCTGTACTTCCTCGGCCAGACGCTGAAGATCGACAGCACCACCACGCAGCTGCTGATCGCCGCGTCGCTGCTGATCGGCACGCCGTTCTTCGTGTTCTTCGGCTGGCTGTCCGACCGCATCGGCCGCAAGACCGTGGTGCTGGCCGGCTGCCTGCTGGCCGCGGTCACCTACTTCCCGGTCTTCAAGGGCCTGACCCACTACGGCAACCCGGCGATCGAGGCGGCCAGCGCGACGGCGCCGGTGACGGTGATCGCCGATCCCGCCACCTGCAGCTTCCAGGTCGATCTGATCGGCAAGAAGACCTTCACCAACTCCTGCGACGTGGCGAAGAGCTACCTGGCCAAGAAGGGCATTCCCTACGACAACGTCGCCGCGCCCACCGGCACGCTGGCGCAGGTGAAGGTGGGCAGCACCGCGATCGACGCCTTCGAGGGCGGCGGCCTGGCCAAGCCGGATTTCAAGGCGCGCAGCGAGGCGTTCGGCAAGAGCGTCGGCGCCGCGCTGGCCGACGCCGGCTACCCGGAGAAGGCCGATCCCGCGCAGGTCAACAAGCCGATGCTGATCGTGCTGCTGACGCTGCTGGTGATCTACGTGACCATGGTGTACGGCCCGATCGCGGCGTGGCTGGTCGAGATGTTCCCGACCCGCATCCGCTACACCTCGATGAGCCTGCCGTACCACATCGGCAACGGCTGGTTCGGCGGCTTCCTGCCGACCACCGCCTTCGCCATCGTGGCCTGGACCGGCAACATCTACTCCGGCCTGTGGTACCCGATCGTGGTGTCGCTGATGACGTTCGTGATCGGCCTGCTGTTCCTGCGCGAGACCAAGGACGTCGACATCGCCAAGTGATCCACGCACCGCGACGGACGCCGGCCGGGTGCCGGCGTCCGTTTTTTCCCCGGCGCGCTCAGCGGCGCCGGATCAGGCCGATGACCAGCAGCAGGATGATCGCGCCGATCAGCGCGTGGACGATCGCGGCGACGATGCTGCCGCCGATGACCAGGCCGATCCGCGGCAGCAGCCAACCGGCGAGGAACGCGCCGACGATGCCGACCGCGATGTTGCCGAACAGGCCGAAGCCGTAGCCGCGCACGACCAGCCCGGCCAGCCAGCCGGCGATGCCGCCGACGATCAGGAACACGAGCAGCGATTCCATGGCGCTCTCCTCGCAGCGAGGGCGGCAAGCGAACGCGCGACGTCCGCCCCCGGTGGCGGCGCGCGGCGGATCAGGCGGCGGCGGGCGGCTGCGGGTCCCGCGCGGACGGGGGTTTCAGCGTGGCCTTGAGCGCGGCGATCTCGCCGTCGCTGAGCTGTTCGGGGCGGGAACTGGCGTCGATGCGCGCCTGCGCGAAGGCGAACACGGCGGCGATCGCGCCGAGCAGCGCCAGCATCAGGCCCAGGCCCATCCAGCCGGGCGAGCGCGTGGCCAGGGCGATCAGCAGGCCCAGCAGGGCGGTGGCGGCGAGGATCCAGCGCATCGGTGCGCTCCACGGTGCGGCGGCGGCATCATAGCGCAGCGTCCGCGCCGTCGACGCGCTATCGTTGGCATCCCTCGATGCGGGGGACGGGGCGCGGATCGGGTCGCCGTGTCGCAGCCGCCGAGACGGCCGGTCCCCACGCTCGCGCGGCGAGGTGCCGCATGGATCCACGCTCTCCGTCCGAACCGCAACGCATCAAGGGCCGCGGCGCCGCGTCCAACCGCGAGGGCCGCTACGAGTCCGTCGCGTACCGGGCCGAGGACGACGGCTGGGGCGCCGAATCCGGGCCCGCCCCGCGCCCGCCGACCACGGTGCGCGAGGAGCGCGCGCGCAGCATCATCAGCCGCAACGACTCGCCGGACGTGCCGTTCGAGCAGTCGATCAATCCGTATCGCGGCTGCGAGCACGGCTGCGCCTACTGCTTCGCGCGGCCCTCGCACAGCTACCTCAACCTGTCGCCGGGGCTGGACTTCGAGACGCGCCTGTTCGCCAAGGGCAACGCCGCCGCGCAGTTGCGCCGCGAGCTGGCGCGCCCCGGCTATCGCTGCACGCCGATCAACCTCGGCGCCAACACCGATCCCTACCAGCCGATCGAGAAGCGCTGGCGGCTCACCCGCCAGGTGCTGGAGGTGCTGGCCGAGTGCCGGCATCCGTGCACGATCGTGACCAAGAACGCGCTGGTCGAGCGCGACCTCGACCTGCTGGCGCCGATGGCGCGCGAGCGCCTGGTGCAGGTGTTCGTCTCGGTCGGCAGCCTCGACAACCGCCTCGCCAGCCGCCTCGAGCCGCGCGCCAGCGCGCCGCATCGGCGCATCGAAGCGATCCGCGCGCTGGCCGACACGGGCGTGCCCTGCGGCGTGCTGGTCGCGCCGATCATCCCGGCGCTGAACGACCGCGACCTCGAGCACGTGCTGGAAGACGCCGCCGCGGCCGGCGCCAAGGTCGCCGGCTACACCGTGCTGCGCCTGCCGCACGAGCTGAAAGGGCTGTTCCGCGAATGGCTGGAACTCAACGTGCCGCAGCGCGCCGAGCACGTGATGAGCCTGGTGCGGCAACTGCACGGCGGGCGCGACTACGACCCCGATTTCGCCGCGCGCATGCGCGGGCAGGGACCGCTGGCCGCGCTGATCCGCCGCCGCTTCGAGGTGGCCTGCCGGCGCCTCGGCTACGCGCGCACGCGCGACCTGGCGCTGGACGCCTCGCGCTTCCGCCCGCCCGGCCAGGCGCCCGATCCCCAGCTCGCCCTGTTCGACTGAAACGCCCGCGCGCGCTGCGCCGTCCTCCACGCAGGAGCCCGCGGGGTGACGGCCGCCGCTGTCGCCGCGGCCGCGATCCGGCATCATGGCGCGCCGGAGGTGGACGATGCGCGAAGTGATCCTGGTGCGACACGCCGAAGCGATGCAGGCCGCCGCCGACGGCAGCGACCGCGAGCGGCCGCTCAGCGTGCGCGGCGAGAGCGAGGCGACCGCCGCCGGCCGCTGGCTGCTCGCCCGCGGCGCGCACCCGGCACACGTGCTGTGCTCGCCGGCGCGGCGCGCGCAGATGACCGTCGAGCGCGTGCTGGCCACGCTCGGCCCGCTGCGCCCGCACTACGAGCCGGCGATCTACGACGCCACCCCCGGCGAGCTGCTGGTGCTGCTCGACGCCCTGCCGGATGCCGCCCAGGCCATGCTGGTCGGGCACAACCCGGGCCTCGAGCGGCTGGTCGCGCTGCTGGTCAGCGGCCGCTCGGTGGACTATCGCGGCATGCCGCCGGCGGCGATCGCCTGGATCCGGCTGGACGGCGCGCTCGAGCCGGGCGCGGGCCGGCTGCACGCGTTCTGGTCGCCGTGAGCGCGCGCGCGCGCCTGCTGCTGCTCCTGCTGCTGGCGGCCGCCGCGCCCGTCTCCGTCGCGGCCGATTACGTGGTCGACGCCGCGCACTCGCGCGCCGCCTTCTCCCTGCGCGCACTGCTGGTGTTCGGCGTGGACGGATGGTTCGACGGCGTGTCCGGCACGCTCGAAACCGATCCGGCCACCGGCACCGCGCAGGTCGAGGCCTGGATCGACGCGGCCAGCCTGCACATGCACAACCCGCGCTACGACGCCTGGGCGCGCTCGGCGGAATTCTTCGACGTGGAGCGCTATCCGCGCATCCACTTCCGTTCCGAGCCGTTTCCGCTGGACGCGCTGCAGCGGGGCGGCGCCGTGACCGGGCGGCTGACCCTGCACGGCTTCAGCGGCCCGGTCAGCCTGCAGTTGGCGCCGCGGGACTGCGTGCCGCTGGCCGACGCGGACTGCCCCCTGCAGATCCACGGCGCGGTCAGCCGCTCCGATTTCGGCATGCGCGCCCATCGCGCGACGCTGTCCGATACGGTCAGGCTCGACCTCGCCATCGTGATCCGTCCTGTGGACGGTGCCGCGCCCGCCGCCGGCGCCGCGCCTGCCGCGGCCGGAACCGCGGCCCAGCCCGCCGAGGCCACGTCGTCCGGCTGAGCGCGCCGGCTATCATCGGCGCATGCCTCGCCGCCATTTCCTGCCGCTGCTCGCGCTGGCCCTGCTGGCCCTGACCGGCTGCACGCTGTCGCGCGGGCAGATCCGCCGCGCCGACGCCGTGCTGGCGCTGGCGGCGGACCGCACGGTGACCTGCACGCGCGCCGACGCCTGCGCCGAGCCTTCGCCATTGCTCGACCTCGCCGCGCAGGCGCTGGCGCAGTCGACGCCGCAGCATCCCGAGCACTACGTGGCGATGCTGGACGTCGGCGAGGACGCGCTGGCCGCGCGCATCAACCTGATCCGCGCGGCGCGCCGCTCGATCGACATCCAGACCTACATCTGGGTCGACGACGACGCCGGCCGGCTGGTGCTGGAGGAGCTGGTGCGCGCGGCGCGGCGTGGCGTGCGCGTGCGCATCCTCGCCGACCAGTTGTTCTCGTTCTCCGACCCGGCCTGGCTGGCGCGGCTGGCGCGTACCCACGCCAACCTGGAGATCCGCCTGTACAACCCGACCTTCGACGAGGCCGGCACCGGCCCGGTCGAGTTCGCCGCCGGCGTCGTCTGCTGCTTCTCCTCGTTCAACCAGCGCATGCACAACAAGCTGCTGCTGGTCGACGACGCGGCCGGCATCACCGGCGGGCGCAACTACCAGAACGACTACTACGACTGGAACGAGCGCTACGACTACCGCGACCGCGACGTGCTGGTGATGGGCCCGGCCGCGCGCGCGATGGGCACCAGCTTCGAGACGTTCTGGAACCACCCGCGCGCGGTGCCGCTGACCCACCTGCGCGACGTCAACGCGCGCATCCTCGCCGACGGCCCGGGCGCGGCGGCGTGGAGCCCGCCGGGCTACGCCAACGCCGCGCGCGTGGCGCGCCTCGCCGCCGCCGCGGACGATCCGCAGTACCTGCAGCAGCACCTGCTGGCGCACGTGTTCAAAATCGGCCGTGTCGACTACTTCTCCGACCTGCCGGACAAGCCGCTCGATCCGGACGCGGCCGACGAGCGCGAGCTGACCCGGCACATCGTCAAGCTGGTCGCCGCGGCCGAGCGCGAGGTGGTGATGCAGACGCCGTACCTGGTGATCAGCGGCCGTGCGCGCCGGCTGTTCCGCGAGCTGCGCCGCGACCGCGCCGGCTTGCGCGTGATCGTCTCCACCAACTCGCTGGCCGCCACCGACGCGTTCCCGGTGTACGCGCTCTACCACAAGCACAAGAAGCGCTACCTCAAGCATTACGGCTTCGAGATCCACGAGTTCAAGCCGCATCCCGCCGAGGCACCGCTGCTGGTCGCGCACTACGAGGAGCTGACCGGCGAGGGCGCCGAGCAGGGCACCGGCACCGGCAGCCGCGGCAGCCGCACCGGCCGCGTGCCGTTGAAGACCGGCGGCCTGCGCCTCGGCCTGCACGCCAAGTCGATCGTGGTCGACGGCAAGCTGGCGCTGGTCGGCTCGCACAACTTCGACCCGCGCTCGGACCGCTACAACACCGAGTCCGGCGTGATCGTCTACGACGCCGCGTTCGCCGACGCGCTGCGCGACTCGATCCTGCGCGACACCGCGCCGCAGAACGCCTGGGTGGTGGCGAAGCGGCCGCACATCCCGGTGCTGTCCAGGATCAGCAACGCGATCGGCGACCTGTCCGCGGCGCTGCCGCTGTTCGACCTGTGGCCGTTCCGCTACGCCACCAGCTACGAGCTGAGGCCCGGCTGCCAGCCGCTGTCGCCGTTCGACCCGAAGTTCCAGCAGTGCTATGTGCCGGTCGGCGACTTCCCCGAGGTCGACCTGCCGCTGAAGAGCATCTACACGCGCATCTTCACCGCGTTCGGCGCCGGACTCACGGGCATCCTCTGAGGAAGGCCCGGATCGCCCGATGGAAGCCGGGGCGCAAGGCGGGCGCCGCAGGGTGCGCATCGGGCGGGCACTGCAGGCGGCGGCAATCCCCGCCCCGCTGCGCGGGGACTCGACCCTTCGGCGTGCGCGGAAACGCGCTGCGGGCGCCCGTCTGCCGACCCGCGCCGCAGGTGACGATCCGCCGTTGACGCTTCTCCGGCCCTGGCCTAGGCTCATCGCCTTTCGCCGGAGCCCTGCCATGAGCATGGATATCAGCATCACCCTGAGCGACGCCGACCTGGCGCATTTCGTCACCGGCATGCGCCAGGCGCGGGATCGCGCCCGCAATCTGACCGACGCGCAGGTGATCGAGTCCGCGCGCGGACTGCTCGCGCAGACGGGCGGCGTCGCCGTGCCGGACTTCGTCGCCTCGCGCCTCGGCCGTCTCGAGACCATGATCGCGATGGTCGAGGACGTCGGCTTCGGCCTGCCCGACGAGGACCGCGCGCACGTGCTCGCCGCGCTGACCTACTTCGCCAACCCGAACGACGTCATCCCCGACGCCGTGCCGGTGCTCGGTTTCCTCGACGACGCGATCATGATCGAGCTGTGCGTGCGCGAGCTGCGCCACGAGCTGGAAGCCTACGAGGACTTCCGCGACTGGCGCGCCGGCGAGGCAGCGCGCCACGGCGAGGAGCCGGCCAGGCTGATGCTGAAGCGCGTCGACTGGGCCGAGGCGCGCCGCATCGAGTCGATCGAGCGCATGCGCCGCCGTCGCCGCGACGCCTATGCCGGCGGCGCCTGGCAGCCGGTGCTGTTCCGCGTGTCCTGAGGTTTGTCGGGCAAAGTCCGAAAGAGTCCCGCCCCGGACACGCGGGCGCGCCTTCCACGTGCCCGGCGAGCGCCCCGCGGGTCGCCTGCCGGCATCCGTAGGGCGGAATCGCCGCGCAGCGGCGCTTCCGCCACGCGTGTTCCGGGGGCGTCGGGGGGTCGCCTGCACGCAGGCTGCCACCAGAGCAATTCGTGCGTCCGTCAACCGCCGCCGGCGTCGATGCGGAAGCGTACCGGCACGTCGAGCGCACCGTCGATCGCCTGTCCGTCACGCCGCGCGGCGCGGAAGCGCCACTGGCGCACCGATTCCACCGCGGCCTGGTCCAGCTCGGGCCAGCCGCTCGACTGCGCCAGCGTGGCCGCCTCGACCTGGCCGTCCGCGTCTACCTGGACATGCACCACGGTCACACCCTCGTGATGTCCGCGCAGCGCCGCGATCGGATAGTGCGGCGCGCTCGTCGTCACGATGCCCGGCGCTTCGACCGCACTGGCCGCGGGCGCCGCGGGCGCCGCGGGCGCCACGTGCGGTGCGTGCGGGCGCGCGGCGCGATGCGTCGGGCGCACCGGCGCGGGGCGTGCGGCGTGCGGCGGCGGTGGCGGCAGGGTGAAAGCCGGCGTCCCGCCGAACGCGAACGGCGCGCCGCTCAGCCAAGCCACGCCGAGCGTGCTGCCGGCGAGCAGCAGCAGGGTCAGCAGCCAGATCAGGCGGGTATGCGACACGGGGCGCCGGAAGTGTGGGCGACGGGTTCGCCCGCAGCATGCCAGGGTCGCGCTGAACGGCCGGCGAGTGTGTGCGGCGCGTGGCGGAATCGCGCGCGCGAACCGCCCCGCGGGGCGGCGCCCTACGGCCGCTCGAGGATCGCCGTCACGCCCATGCCGCCGGCGGTGCAGATCGAGATCAGGCCGCGGCCGGAGCCTTTCTGCTCGAGCGTCTTCGCCAGCGACGCCACCAGGCGCGCGCCGGTGGCGGCGAACGGATGGCCGACCGCCAGCGAGGAGCCGTTGACGTTGAGCCGGGCCGGATCGATCGCGCCCAGCGGTTTGTCCTTGCCGAGGCGGTTGCGGCAGTAGTCGGCCGATTCCCACGCGCGCAGCGTGCACAGCACCTGCGCGGCGAAGGCCTCGTGGATTTCGTAGAAGTCGAAGTCCTGCAGGGCCAGCCCGGCCTCGTCGAGCATGCGCGAGACGGCGATGGTCGGCGCCATCAGCAGGCCCTCGCCGTGCACGAAGTCGACCGCGGCGACCTTGGCGTGGCTCAGGTAGGCCTGCACCTTCAGCCCGCGCGCCGCCGCCCAGTCCTCGCTGGCCAGCAGCACCGCGGCGGCGCCGTCGGACAGGCCGGTCGAGTTGCCGGCGGTCAGCGTGCCGCGGCCGGAGGTCTTGTCGAACGCCGGCTTCAGCGCGGCCAGCTTTTCCATCGAGGTGTCCGCGCGCAGGAAGCCGTCGCGCTCCAGTCCGCGGAACGGCACCAGCAGGCCGTCGAAGAAGCCGGCCGCGTAGGCCGCCGCGAGCTTCTGGTGGCTGCCCAGCGCGAATGCGTCCTGCGCCTCGCGCGCGATGTTCCACTCGCGCGCCATCAGCTCGCAGTGGTCGCCCATCGACTTGTGCGTGCGCGGCTCGGCCACGCCGGGGAAGCTCGGCTTCAGCTCGCCGAACGAGAAGCCCGACAGCGCGGCCTTCAGCTTGTCCTGCCAGGTCTTGGCGCGGTTCACCGCCAGCACGCGCTGCTGCAGCCGGCGCCCGTAGACGATCGGCACGTCGCTGGTGGTGTCGCTGCCGCCGGCGATGCCGGCCTCGATCTGCCCGGTGGCGATCTTGTTGGCGATGATGATCGCGTTGTCCAGCGAGGTGCCGCAGGCGCGCGCGGTGGTGATGCCCGGCGTGGTCGGCGCCAGGCCGGAAGACAGCAGCGCCTCGCGCGCCAGGTTCCAATCGAAGCTGTGCTTGATCACCGCGCCGAACGCCACTTCGCCCAGCTCGACGCGGTGCAGGCCGTAGCGCTCGACCAGCGTGCCGAGCACCTTCACCGACATGCCGAAGTTGCCGACGTCGGCGTAGGCGGTGTTGTTGCGGCAGAACGGGATGCGCACGCCGCCCACCACACCGACGCGCTTCAGGGTCTGCTGCATGGTCGCGGTCCTCGCAAATGAGGCAAGGCTAGCGCGCGCGGCGGCGGCGCGGAAGTCCGTGCATGCGCGGTCTGCTAAAATTTCCTGCTTCCGGGAGCGGTTTCGGCTGCGGTTTCGGGACAGCGATTCGGGGCTGAGGCCCTCCCACAGGTACGGGCGATTCGCGGCCGACGCCGCGCGCCCGCTTCGATGAAGCATCCAGAATCCCGCGTCTGCCGGAGTCGCGCATGTCCACCGAAACCGTCGCCTGTCCCGCCGTGCTCGCCCTCGAGTTCATGCCCGGCGAGGCGCCGCCGCGCCTGACCTTCGACCGCGACCAGGCCGACGCGCTGGCCGCGCACATCGCCGAGGACCTGCGCGCGGTGCTGCCCGAGATCGCGCAGGCGCGGCTGGTGCTGGGCGGCGCGATGTTCGACGCGGTCGAGCTGCTGCGCCCCGGCTTCCCGGTGTGGGCCTCGCTCGACGCGCTGGCCGCGCGCGCGCCGCGCGCCGACGAGGCGCACGTGCTCACCTTCGGCGCGCACGACGGCCGCATGCCGACCGCCGCGCTGACGCCCGATCCCGCCTATGCGGAAGCGCCGATGCGCTACCTGCCGTGGTCGCTGCAGGCGTCGCCCGAGCTGGCGCAACGGCTCGGCGAGGCGATGGAAACCGAGCTGATCGGCCAGGGCCAGGCCGGCGAGCGCACCTCCGATCTGGTGATGCGCCTGCTCGGCGTGCGCCTCGAGCACGCGCGCTACCTGACCCGCCACGACCTGCTCGCGGTGACCTGCGTGCAGTACGAGCACGCCTCGCTGGCGGCGCTGTGGGAGCTGATCGAGATCGCCCTGCTCAGCCCGTCGCAGCGGCACGCGGCGATGTCCGCGCGCGGCATCACCTACGCCTATGCCGACGGCGCGATCGCGGCGGAGCTGCCGAGCTTCGAACGCTGGTACGCCGCGGCCGGGCAGGGCGTGGATGCGGACGAACGCGCGCACGCCTGGGCCGGCACCCTGTTCGAGCTGCGCCAGTCGGCCGCGCTGCTGGCCGCGCATCGCCTGCCGCTGCGGATCGGCGGCGAGGTGCCGCGCGACGGCTACGCGATCGAACCGCTCGCCGCCGCGCGTCCGGAGCTGGGCACGCCGACGCTGCACGCGCACGAGGCGCCCGGCCTCGGCGTGGTCGCGGTCAGCGTGGCGCAGGCCGCGCCCGACGGCGCGCACCTGCTCGCGCATGGCTATCCGCTGACGCGCGCCGCGTTGGGCGCGCTGTGCGAAACGCTGGCGCTGCGCTACCGCGCCGCGCCGCACCTGCAGCGGCTGGGGCGCATCGTGCTCGACGCTGACGCGCGCGCGCTGGCCGTGCCGGCGACCGCCGCCACGCACTAGCGCCACCGCGCGCGGGTGGTGGGCGTAGGGTGGGCTTTAGCCCACCATGGGTAATCGCGACGACAATCCGATGGTGGGCTAAAGCCCACCCTACGCCCAGCCTACGTCACGTGCGCGCGCGGCGCGTTCAGCGCAGCAGCGCCTCGTACATGTAGTAGTGGCAACGCTGCATGCCGAGGCCCGCGTACGTCGCCTGCGCGCGCGCGTTCTCGGTTTCGACGTACAGGCGCAGCCCGCAGACGTCGCCGCGCGCGCGCGCGCGGCGCTCGACCTCGGCGTACAGCGCGCGGAACGCGCCGCCGCGGCGCGCGTGCGCGGCGACGTACACGCTCTGGATCCACCAGAAATCGCCGTCGCGCCAGTCGCTCCATTCGTGCGTGACCAGCAGGCAGCCGGCCGCTTCGCCGCCGCGCTCGGCGATCAGGTAGAAGCCGCGCGCCGGTTCGTCGAACACGCGCGTCACGCCGCGCGTCAGCACCGCGCGGTCCAGCGTCTTCGCCTCGGTCTCCAGCGCCATCGCGGCGTTCCACTCGACCAGGCGGGGAATGTCGGCGCGGCTGGCGTCGCGGATCAGGATCTCGCTCATCGTCGTCCTCATGGTTTGCGCGGCGCGCGGCGCCGCGAGGCGCCGAGCTTGCGGGTGAGCGTGTTGCGGCCGAGCCCGAGCGCGGCCGCGGCGTGCTGGCGGTGGCCGCCGTGCGCAGCCAGCGCGGCGTCCAGCAGCACGCGGTCGAAGACCTCGCGCGCGCGCGCATGCAGGTCGCGCGCGCCGTGCGCGAGTTCGGCGTCGGCCCAGGCGCGCAGCGCGTCGCTCCATTCCGCGCCCGGCGCCGCGGCCTGCGCGCCGTCGTGCAGGATGTCCTCGGCCAGCACGGTGCTGCCGGGCGCGATCACCGCCATGCGCCGGCACAGGTTCTCCAGCTGGCGCACGTTGCCGGGCAGCTCCAGCGCGGCCAGCGCCTTCAGCGCGGCCGGCGCGAAGTGCTTCTCCGGCAGCTTCAGCTCGCGCGCGGCGGCGGCGAGGAAATGCTTCGCCAGCAGCGGAATGTCCTCGCAGCGTTCGCGCAGCGCCGGCAGGCGGATGCGCACCACGTCGAGGCGGTGCAGCAGGTCGGCGCGGAATTCGCCGCGCGCCACCTTGGCGTCGAGGTCCTGGTGCGTCGCCGCGATCACGCGCACGTCGGCATGCAGCAGTTCGCGGCCGCCGACGCGGTAGAACTCGCCGCCGGCGAGCACGCGCAGCAGGCGCGTCTGCAGCGCCTGCGGCATGTCGCCGATCTCGTCGAGGAACAGCGTGCCGCCCTCGGCCTGCTCGAAGCGGCCGTGGTGGCGGCGCGCGGCGCCGGTGAAGGCGCCGGCCTCGTGGCCGAACAGCTCGGATTCGAGCAGCTCGGCCGGAATCGCCGCGGTGTTCAGCGCCACGAACGGTCGCTCGCGGCGCGCGCTCTCGCGGTGCAGCGCGCGCGCGGCCAGCTCCTTGCCGGTGCCGGTCTCGCCGACGACCAGCACGGAGAGATCGCTGGCGGCGACGCGGCCGATCAGGCGGAACACCTCGCGCATCGGCGCGCTTTCGCCGAGCAGCGCGGACGGCGGCTCGGCGCTGCGCGCGGCGACGGGCGCGGCCGGCGCGCTGTCCAGCGCGCGGCGCACCGCGGCCAGCGCCTGGTCGAGGTCGAACGGTTTGGCGAGGTAGTCGAACGCGCCGGCGCGGTAGGCCGCGGCGGTACTGCCGACGTCGGTGTAGGCGCTCATCACGATCACCGGCAGCGCCGGATGCTCGCGCTTGACGCGCGCCAGCAGGGCGAGGCCGTCGCCGTCGGGCAGGCGCACGTCGGTCAGCAGCAACGCCGGCGTCCCGCGCGCCAGCGCGCGCGCGACGTCATCGACCGCGGTGAATTCGCGCACCGCGTAGCCGGCCTCGCGCAGCGCGGTGGCCAGCACGAAGCGCACGCCGCGGTCGTCGTCGAGCAGGAAGATTTCGGGAGCGTGCGGCGCGTTCATCGCGGCGTCTCGTCGGCGGTTTCGCTCGGCAGGCGCAGCACGAAGCAGGTCAGCCCGTTGCGGCGCAGGTGTTCCAGCTCGCCGCCGTGCTCGCGCGCGATCTCGCGCGCCAGCGCCAGCCCGAGCCCGCTGCCTTCGGCGCGGCCCGACACCAGCGGCAGGAACAGCGTCGCCTCCAGCGCCGCCGGCACGCCGCGGCCGTCGTCCTCGACTTCGACGCGCAGCCAGCGCCGTGCGCCGCCGCCGCGCACGCCGGCCTCGGCGCGCGTGCGCAGCACGATGCGCGACGCGCCGGCCTCGACTGCGTTGCGGCCGAGGTTCAGCAGCAGTTGCAGCAGGCGGTCGGCGTCGCCGCGCACCGCCGGCAGGCTGGGATCGTAGTCGCGCACCACCGCGAGATCGGCGCGCTCGGCGCCGAGCAGCGCGGCGAGGCGGTCGAGCAGGCCGTGCAGGTTGACGCTGGCCGGCACCAGCGTGCCGCGCGCGCCCAGCAGGCGTTCGGTCAGCGCGGCGAGGCGGCCGGCTTCGGTGAGGATCAGCTCGGCCAGCGCGCGCTGCGCCGGCTCGTCCAGCTTGCGCAGCAGCAGTTGCGCCGCGCCCGATACGCCGGCCAGCGGATTGCGCACCTCATGCGCGAAGCCGCGCAGCGACTCCGACAGCCGCGGCGCCTCGGCCTGCGCCGGCGCGGCCGGCTGCGCTTCCAGCAGCAGGCCCTGCGGCAGCGGGTTGAAGCAGAGGTCGAGGCGCACCTCCGCGCCCGGCGCCGCGCACACCGCCAGGCCGCGCACGCGCAGCAGGCGGCGCTCGTCCAGCGCCCGCCGCGCCAGTTCGACCAGTACCGGCTCCGCCGGCGCCAGCACGCCGAGCGGCTTCCCCACCAGCCGCGCCGCGCCCACTCCCACCAGCTCGCCCAGCCCCGGATTCACCCGCCGCAGGACCAGCCCCTCATCCAGCCAGGCGACGCCGGTGGCGAGCTGGTCGAGCAGGGGCGCGGCGTCGATGGGGCCATGGGGGTGCATTGCACCATGATAGTGCATTCATGGCGGCTGACCGCTCCGGCATGTGTTTCGCCGTGATCGTGCTCAAGTTCGCTGTGGCAATCGTGTGCTCGCCTGGGCAGGGTTTGCGGCCCGGGTGTACACGCCCTGCAAGATCGCGGCGTGCATTTGGCGGGAACCGACAGCGCACACTGTGGCGCGGAGCACGGCGGGGCGGAGCCACAGGGTGGAGAGGATTAATTGGCGACGTCCCCAAAACTGCAGCGCGGCGTAGCGGTCGAAATCGCCACTAGCGACCCCCCCCCCCTTACACGAACGGCCCATTAGGAGTGTAGGATTTCATCCACGGGCGGACATGAGGAACAACCGATGGCTACAAAGGGGACGGTCAAAACCACAGCTGCCAGTGGGCGCGCCATGTTTTCGGGTTTCAAGATGGCGAGCAACGGGGCGATGGTCGTTGAACGCAGTAAGCTCCATGATTCTGACGGCTATAAGCGCCAAGTCCAGGCATTGACAGTGCTCAAGGAACATCGGAAGGAAAAAGTAAAGTAACGCAGCGATTGGGCCCCATCGGGCCCAATTTTGTCTCCAGGGGGAGCAACAGGGATGGGCCCAGCAGTCTTTGCGCTGATTTTTCTTTCGAGCGGATATTTGCTCCTGCGCCGTTGGTCGATCACCAGGCCTCACGCGCTAAGCTGGGATGGCCACGCACTCTACTTCAGTGTGGTTGTGGCCTCTATCGTTCTCGCGGTCGAGGCCGACATCCTCCGAGAAATTGTCGAGAGGTCCGGAGCGCTTGGGGTGCAATTTAATGCGAAGATTTCCGGAGTGCTATCCGCATTCGCTACAGAAAACAAACTGAGCGTTCTTGGAGTGACGGCTGTCTGGTCCGTTCCGATCGCGGCTATTAGTTTCACTCTGCTGAATGTCCCTATCCGATTCTCGTCGTTTCTTCGCGTTCAACTTTACTTGAGGTTGAGTTGCCTCGGTGAACTCGAAGAGTTTCTCCTGATCACAAGCGCTCGAAATTTGCCTGTCATGCTAACGTTGGCATCAAGAAAGGTTTATGTAGGATTTTCGCTTGAGGCTAATGCTTCGCGGGGTAAGAAGGACTGGGTCAGGATCGAGCCACTGCTTTCCGGTTATAGAGATAATGATCAGGAGTTCGTAGACACGACTGACTACAGTTGGTTACATGCCGGCGGTTCCCAACAGAACTTTAGGCGGGAAGACTTCGACATCATTGTTCCTGCCTCCGAGATTGTCTCGGCTCATGCATTCGACCTAAACATCTATGTTCAGCGGTTCCTGAATGGCGGAACATCTTCTTCGTCGGCGAGTGTTCCCGAAGGAGCAGACACCGTAAGTGGTGCAAGCAATGCGCGCGTCGAACGCGCCGCAGGCCAGCCCACGACTAAAAGTGAAAGACTTTACTGGAGCTTCTGCGGTGCGCTGGCGGGATTGGCTCCAGTCGCATATTTTTCGTGGTGGCTCGTTTCAGTTTTTTGGATATTGATGACAGCGCTACTGGCTTATGCGAGTGTTATTGATAGTGAAGGATCATGACCCTTGTTGGAAAACGGTATCAGGTTCACTTACACGCGTTTGAATTGCGCGTTTGAATTGCGGTCGCCGCGTTGCCTCGCTCGGCCATCGTTGGATAACTGCTGTAAAAGTTGAGTAACTACCTGATGCCCGGGCTTCGTTGTCGGTGCTCAGGCTGCGAGTATCGCGGGATTGGCTTCAGTGACTTCTCTGCTCGAGGACTGACCGACACCTCTGCCGTTATGCTCGGCACTGAAACCGCCACGGGGCGGTCTTTGGGGAGAGCGTTGCGATGAGGTACGTAGCCGGCGGTTTCCTGCTGTCGCTGTTGCTTGCCGCGCCGCTGTCGGCGCAGAACGTCGGTACCGTGAGGCCGATGGTGGTGCCCAAGGTCGCCGATACCGTGCAGATCGACTACCGGGCGCAGTGGGAGCAGGAGCGGGCGAAGAACCAGCAGTTGCGCGAGGAGAACGCCAGCCTGCATGCGCAGCTGGAGGCGTGGACGCGCAAGGGCGGCAGCCAGGTGCACGCCTATTGCGAGACGCCGACGGTGAGCGCCAACAGCGCCGGCGCGCGCAACGACTGCGCGGCGGCGGGCTACACCTGCGAACCGGTCAGCGGTCTGTGCCGGACCAGCGCGGCCAATTCCGACCAGTGCGCCGGCGGCCGTACGTGGTGCGTGTACGGCAACCGCTGCGTGCGGTCCGCGGAAGAGTGCCGGCCCTGAGCTGCGGCCGCGACTTCGAATCGTAATGCATCCACCTCGACCGGCGGCGCCGACCGTGCCGCCGGTCGACTCCAGGCGCGGCAGCTAGCCGCTGCCCGGGCCGCGATTGCGAAAACGCACAGCCGCCCTCATCTGCGGACGCATCGCTCGAGGGGTGGCTCCATGGACACGACGCGGCACGACGGATTGCATGCAACGCTTCTCGCCGACGGTTTCGCCTTCGTTCCCGCCGCGCGCATGCGCGCGCGGCTGGAGGCGCACGGCGCTCTCGCCGACGGCGACGCGTTCGCGGCGAGCTGGGACGCGCTGGAGCCCGACACCTACATGGCCGACCACGGCCGCTACCGGCGCCGCCGCCACGCGGTGTTCGCGGCGGACGCGGGCGGCGCGATTGCGCGGCAGCCGCACCAGCCGCACTACCAGAGCCGCGAGTACAACCCGCTGAACGGCGGCGTCGAGCGCTGGTTCGCGCCAATCGAGGACGCGATCGGCGCGGGCGCGACGCTGCGCGCGGTGCTTGCGTACTGCCGCGCCCTGTTCGGCGGGCTCGCGCCCGAGGTGCGGCGCTGGCATATCGAAGTGCACCAGTTCCGCATCGAGGCGCGCGCCGGCGAACCCGGTTTGCCGACGCCGGAAGGCGTGCACCGCGACGGCGTCGACTACGTGCTGGTGCTGCTGGTGCGCCGCCGCAACATCGCCAGCGGCACCACGACGATCCACGCGCCGGGCGGCGCGGCGCTGGGCAGCTTCACCCTGGCCGATCCGTTCGACGCCGCGCTGGTGGACGACCGCCGCGTGTTCCACGGCGTCACCGCGGTGCAGCCGCTGGATGCCGCGCAACCGGCCTGCCGCGACGTGCTGGTGGTGACGTTCCGCCGCGCCTGAGCGGCGCGCGTCAGCGCACGAAGAACCAGACGACGCCGACCACCAGCGCCACGCGCAGCGCGTGGTAGAGCGGGCGGTTGGCGCGCTTCAGGCGCTTGCGGTATTCGCCGGCCGTGTGGGCGAAGCCGTACACGCGGTTGACCACGCCGACGCGGTCGCTGTCGAGGTTCTGCGTCGCGGTGGCGCGGCCGAGCAGGCCGCCGATCCAGCGGTTCAGCGCGCGCATCGGCGCGGTGCGCAGCGGGCGCTCGACGTCGCAGAACAGGATCACGCGCGTTTGCCCGGTACGGTTCTCGGCCCAGTGCACGTAGGTTTCGTCGAACAGCACGTCCTCGCCGTCGCGCCAGGCATACGGCTCGCCGTCGACGATGATGCGGCAGGCGTCGGAGTTGGGCGTGACCAGGCCGAGGTGATAGCGCACCGCGCCGGCGAACGGATCGCGGTGCGCATTGAGCTTGGCGCCCGGCGGCAGCAGGGTGAACATCGCCGCCTTCACCGAGGGAATGCCGCGCACCAGCTCGACCGTCTTCGGGCACAGCGCGCGCGCCGACGGCAGCGGCTCGTCGTACCACTTGAGGTAGAAACGCTTCCAGCCTTCCTTGAAGAACGAGTTGAAGCTGGCGTCGTTGTTCTTCGCCGCGGCGCGGATGTAACCCTCGTCGGAAAGGCGCAACGCCTCGTCGCGGATGGCCTGCCAGTTCGCCTTCAGCACGTCCAGCTCGGGAAAGGCGCCGCGGTCCAGGTACGGCCGCGCCGGCATTTTCGAGAACAGGAAGGCGAACACGTTGTACGGCGCGAGGAACGCCGAGTGGTTCACCAGTTGGCGCAGGAACGGCAGGCGCACCTTGCCGCGCAGGTGCACGACCAGCACGGCGGCGAGGAAGGCGTACAGGACCAGGAACTTCGGTCCGAGCAGGTCGATGTGCATGGCAGACGGGGTGCGAGCAGCGCGCGCGACGGCGCGGCGTAACGCGCATTATGCGGCCAAGCCCCCCGCCGTTCACCCCGCGCCGGAGCGGGGGCGCTTTCGTGGGAGCCTGCGTGCAGGCGACCCGGGCGTCGCGGCGAGGCAGGCGCCTTGCGGCGCCGCCACCCTCACCCCGACCCTCTCCCGCCGGCGGCGGGAGAGGGAGACAAGCGCCATGGCATCACCGTCCGCGACGCCCATGCAGGAGCCTGCGTGCGGGTGACCCGAGCGTCGCCACGAAGCAGGCGCCTTGCGGCGCCGCCACCCTCACCCCGACCCTCTCCCGCCGGCGGCGGGAGAGGGAGACGAGCGCCGTGGCATCACCGTCCGCGACGCCCATGCAGGAGCCTGTGTGCGGGCGACCCGAGCGTCGCCACGAAGCAGGCGCCTTGCGGCGGCGCGCGCCGTCAGATCGAGTAGTACATCTGGTACTCGAGCGGGTGCGTGGAGGCGCGGAACCGGGTGACTTCCTGCATCTTCAGCGCGATGTAGCCGTCGATGAAGTCGTCGGAGAACACGCCGCCGGCCTTGAGGAAGCCGCGGTCCTTGTCCAGCGCTTCCAGCGCCTGGTCGAGGCTGGAGCACACGGTCGGGATGTTCTTCTCTTCCTCCGGCGGCAGGTCGTACAGGTCCTTGTCGGAGGGCGCGCCCGGGTCGATCTTGTTGAGGATGCCGTCCAGGCCGGCCATCAGCAGCGCGGTGAAGGTGAGGTAGCCGGAGTTGACCGGATCCGGGAAGCGGATCTCGATGCGGCGGCCCTTCGGGCTGGACACGAACGGGATGCGGCAGCTCGCCGAGCGGTTGCGCGCGGAATAGGCCAGCATCACCGGCGCCTCGAAGCCCGGCACCAGGCGCTTGTAGCTGTTGGTGGTGGAGTTGGCGAACGCGTTGATCGCGCGCGCGTGCTTGAAGATGCCGCCGATGTACCACAGCGCGAGCTGGCTGAGGCCGCCGTACAGCTCGCCGGCGAACAGGTTCACGCCGCCCTTGGCCAGCGACTGGTGCACGTGCATGCCCGAGCCGTTGTCGCCGACGATCGGCTTCGGCATGAACGTCACCGTCTTGCCGTTCTGGTGGGCGGTGTTCTTGATGATGTACTTGGTGGTCAGCAGCTCGTCGGCCTTCTTCACCAGCGTGTTGAAGCGCGTGCCGATCTCGCACTGGCCGGCGTTGCCGACCTCATGGTGGTGTACCTCGACCGGGATGCCGGCCGCTTCCAGCAGCTTGCACATGTCGGCGCGCAGGTCGCCCAGCGAGTCGACCGGGCTGACCGGGAAGTAGCCGCCCTTCACGCCCGGCACGTGGCCGTGGTTGCCGTCCTCGTGGCGGCGGCCGGTCGCCCACGCCGCTTCCGCCGACTCGATCTCGTAGGACACGTGGCCCATCTCGTTGCGGTAGCGCACCGCGTCGAAGATGAAGAACTCCGGCTCCGGGCCGAAGAACGCGGTGTCGGCGATGCCGGTGGACTTGAGGTAGGCCTCGGCGCGCTTGGCGATCGAGCGCGGATCGCGCGCGTACGCCTGCATGGTCGACGGCTCCAGCACGTCGCAGGAAAGGATCAACTGCTTGTGCGCGGAGAACGGATCCATGGTCGCCGTCGCCGGGTCCGGCATCAGCACCATGTCCGACTCGTTGATGCCCTTCCAGCCGGCGATCGAGGAGCCGTCGAACATCTTGCCGTCCTCGAAGGTGTCGGCGTCGATGGCGTGCGCGGGGAAGGTGACGTGATGCTGCTTGCCCTGCATGTCGGCGAAGCGCAGGTCGACGAACTCGACCCCCTCGTCCTTGATCAGCTTGAGCACGGAATCGGCGGACATGGGCTACCTCGGTGCGGTGGATGGATGCGCCTTCCATAGCAAGGGGCGCGCCAGCCATGGGTTGCGTTGCCGATCAATCGGTTGCACGGCAGTGTGGCAGGGGCGTCCGTGCGAGCGCACCATGATGACGCAGGTTCGGGGCGCATGAAGCACCAAAATGGTGCGTCATTGCGGAGCCATGAACACAACCGCCACGACAGGGTTCGCCATGCGCCGACCGCCGTCGATGGCGTCAGCCGCCTCCGGTATAGGCGACGCGGGCGATCCAGTTGCGCTTGCGCCGGGCCAGGCGGTCGTCCGACGCCTCGCCCTCGTGGCTGACCGGCGAACGGGAAAGCAGCGCGGGCGCCACGCCCTCGAAGGTGTTCACGTTGACCACCGCGTACAGGCGGCCGTCGATGCGGCTGGTGGCCACCGGCACCACCCCGCAAACGGCGCACACATGGAACTCGGCGGTCCGCGTGCCGAACGCGTACTTCGACACGTGCGCGGCATCGCGCACGCGCACCTCGAGCGAACCGGCCGGGCACGACGTCCACACCCCGCCGTGCCGCGTGCAGAACGAGCAGGTGCAGGCGCGCGAGGCAATCTCCGCCGGCTCCGGCGTCCAGTCGAGCGTGAACGCGATGTTGCCGCAGTGGCAGCGGCCAGTGATCAGCATGCAGGCGCCTCGCGTGCCCCGAGCGCCCAGACTACGACCCGGCGCGGCGTGCGGCCAAGTCCGCATGCCCGGGCATGCCTGCGCCGGGACGGGCGTTGCCGGGTTCGATTTCGCCACTCTGCGGTGAAACGGCAGGCTGTCGTGGCGGTTGGCGCAGACCTGAACCTGGCCCTGTCTCTCTACTCGTTCCTGACGATATCGACCGAGATCTCCACCGCCGGAGTCGCGCCCCTGTTCTCAAGCCAGTGCGTGGTGTTCCTGTCCTCGGGCCAGCCCACCCCGGCCCGTAGTCCGTAGCGACTCCATTCCGATGGTCGGTGATCGCACCTTGCAGTATGTAGACGATGCCCGGCCTGCCCTTGTGGTCGTGGATCGGCCCGAAGACGCCTCCTGGCTCGATGGTCACCATACGCATTCGAAGCTGGCGCCCTGCCATGCCCTCGATCTCAGGGCCAAGGTCGACCGTTGCACGCAACTTCACCGCCACGCCTTTCGTTTCGGGTGCCGCCTGTGCGTCGCTCATCGTGCCGTCCTCCGTGCTTCAGGGGTCGAACGTCGCGCTTGCGCCGACGCCCCGAGACCTTTTCCGCGTTGCACCGCGCGAACGTCGATGGCAAACGTGTCGGTCGCCGGAGCGAGCAAGCCGATTACGCTTCTGGCCCATCCTCGCCGATTGAACGTGCGGTTTCGCCCCGGTGGGTGAGCAGGGCTTTCGAGCGGCGCAAGCCGCGAGCCTGCATGGCTCACTCCAAGGCCGCATACACGACTGCAACCGATCCGCTCCGCCGCCCGCGCATCACACGGTCACTTGCAGGGGGAGAGTTCCTACGAAAAAGTGGACGCCGGTGGTCAGACACCTTGGGCCTCGAACTCGATCGGCGAACGATATCCCAGGGCCGAGTGTAAGCGGTGCTGGTTGTAGAAATCGACGTAGCTGCGAAGCGCCGAGCGTAGCGTCCGGTCGTCGATGAAGTGCTGGCGGTGATACATGTCCGACTTCATCGACTTGTGCCACG